>CAIYTC010000102.1 GCA_903929005.1 uncultured Dehalococcoidia bacterium
AGCTTTAGGTTACCGGCAGTGATCCATGGGGAATGGCAACAGAGAAATAGCGAAAAATAGAGGTTAGGAAAAATGAAAACAATAGGCGTTGGCATAGTTGGATGTGGCCGAATTTCAGACCTGCATGAACTGGGGTACAGGGGCCGTTCTGATGCTAAGATCGTAGCAGTCTGCGATACAAACAGTGATTTGGCCGGGCTAAAGGCTAAAGCCTGGGGAGCGAAAACAATTTACACGGAGTATACCAAATTGCTTTTGGATAGTGAGGTGGACCTGGTGGAGTTGCTTGTACCTCATCACCTGCATGCCGGCATGACCATAGAAGCCTGTCTTGCAGGTAAGCACGTAAGCGTTCAGAAGCCCATGTCGACCTCTGTAATTGAAGCTGACCAGATGATCGCTGCGGCAGAGAAAGCGAAAGTGCTGCTGAGAATCTACGAGACCTTTGTATTCTACCCCCCGGCGGTGCGGGCCAAAGAGATGATCCAGGCAGGGGAAATCGGCGAGCCACAGATGTTGCGCATGCACGTCAGCACGGGCAAGACCGAATGTGGCTGGGAAGTGCCGATGGATGCCTGGATATGGCGCTTTGAGGAGAAGAAGTGCGGTGGCGGGCCCATGATATTCGACCATGGTTACCATCTGTTTTCCCTGGCCCACTACCTGATGGGTCCCGTAGAAAAGGTTTATGCATGGATCGACAGTTCGCCTGTTTTACCGGGCGTCAACCTTGATGCGCCTGCGGTAATTATATTCAAGTTCAAGGAGGACAGGCGCTACGGGGTATTTGACGTGGAGCATACACCCAACACTCACATACCGTCAGATTACTACGTGGATGACGACCGCATAGAAATTATCGGGGATAAAGGGATGCTTTTCATTAACCGTTATACCACTAAAACTGTTGACTTTCCGGAGTTAATACTCTTCCGCGACGGCCAGACCATGCCTGTGCCGGTACCACGTGTCGACTGGGCAGACGGTTTCATCGATTGCACACGTCATATGATCGATGTGCTGCAAAATGGTGGACACCCCGTCCTTGACGGCGCAACAGGCAAAAAAGTGCTGCAATTCTCATTGGCAGTCATGGAATCGGCGAAAACCGGACGCGAGGTGCGGCCGGACGAATTAAAGTAGGGTATCTCGCGATGCCGTTAAATTTCAACGCAGCATACTTCCCATGAACGTGCTATCCTGGCGGCAAATGTATAGAAAAGCATGGGCAACCTGGGGGTGAAACTGCGAGCCAATATTTTTTTCGATTTCCGCACAAGCTGCCTCCCCGGATAACGCCCTTCGATACGGACGATCACTGATCATAGCATCGTATGTATCAGCCACTGCTACGATACTGGCGCCCAGCGGTATCTGTGCCGCATTGATTTCCTGCCCGGAATTCATTCCATCGTAACGGTCATGGTGATGGCGGATAATATCCTGGATATTTTTATTGGCTACCGGCTCCACTATACTCGGCCCTATTTGTGAATGGATCATAATATGCCCGTACTCTTCTTTGGTGAGCTCATTCTCCTTGTTTAGTATGTGTAGATCAACAGCGATTTTACCTATATCATGAAGGAGCGCTCCCCAGTGCAGGTCATCCATCTCAGTTTCGGAGAGGCCCAACTGAAGGCCAGTGGCTTCAGCGAATTTTGCTACGCGGCGTGAATGACCGGCAGAGTACTCATCCTTCGCCTCAAGCGCTATTGCCAGGGCCTCGAAGGATCCCAGCGTCAGTTTCCTGATTTCCCTGCCCTGATCATCCACTGTTTTCTCAAGCGTACTCATATGGAATTTCAATTCACCCTCGATCCTGTTCTTAATCAGGGCGTTGCCCACTGCGACTAAAAGCTCTTCAAATTCAAAGGGCTTGGGTATAAAGTCGTGTGCCCCATCCTTCATACATTGGACTATTGTCGGGGCATCAATAACGGCGGTAGCCATAATCACCGCCGTGTCCGGGTATTCTCTCCTTATCTCGGGCAACAAATCGCTGCCGGATCTGCCGGGCATTTTAATATCCAGGATCACCAGGTCAAATGGCCTCGCCTCCAGTTGACTGAGGGCCTCGTTCGCGCAGGAAGCTTCAAAGCATCTGCAGCCCTCCCTGGTCAGTTTTATCCTGATAGCCCTTCTCATCAGGTCTTCGTCATCCACGATAAGAACCGCTTTTTCATTCCAGCCGGTAGCGCTCATAATTCCCTCCGCTTCCTTTAAAGTTTATAGTCTCCCTTGATAAGGTAAATTTGTAGGCTGTCATGCCGATACTCCGGCCCCCTGTTTGGTCAAAACCGGCAATTCAACGGTAAATGTGGCGCCCTTGCCCAATTCACTCTCCGCAAAGATTCTGCCATTATGGCTGCGGATTATGCCATAACAGATGCTCAGACCAAGTCCGGTTCCCTTGCCCACTTCCTTGGTAGTAAAAAACGGATCAAATATATGGTGAAAATGGTCCGGCATAATCCCCGGGCCGTTGTCGGCAAATTTGATGCTGATATTGCCGTCTATAGTCCCGGAGGTAACCGTTAGTCTACCTTTCCCCGAGGACTCTATCATTACCTGCTCCGCGTTAAGAATTATATTCAGGAATACCTGCTGTATTTGAAAGTAATCAACCAGTATATCCGGCAGATCGGCATCCAGGTTCAGTGTAACTTCAATATTGTTGACCTTATGTTCATAGGCACGTAGCTTAAGCACATCCGCTATGATGCTATTTACCTGGCTGGGCTGTTTAATCGCGTCATGCTTGCGGGCGAAGGTTAACAGGTTTTTCACCACGGTGGAGGCACGCTTTGCCTCATTGTTTATTAGCTGGAGCTCTTCCTTGACAGCGTCCGGGATCTCGTCTTCTATCAGCAGTCGTGACATCAGGAGTATATTGGTCAGAGGATTATTTAGTTCATGGGAAATGCCTGCGGCCATCTCACCAATTGATGCCAGGCGGTCCGCAAGGTGCAGTTTTTGCTGATGGCCCCTTTCTTCAGTGATATCGCTGAGAATAATAAGGGCCCGTTTGTTTTTCATCGAAAGCACCTGTGCGGCTACAATCCGTTCGGTATTGTCCAGGCTATGGCGGAACTCCAGTTGAACTTGGGATTCCCCGCCTGCTGATGCAGAAGATATGGCTTTGAGCAATTCCTCCACAGGTAAAATCTCACAGATTGGCCTGTTCTCCACCTCAGCAGGGCTTAGCTTGAAAACATCGTAGTAGGCCCTGTTTGCCAGCAGGACGTTGCTGTGCTCATCTGTCACCAGGACAGCAGCCGGCAGTGTGGACAGTATCCGGTCGATAAGTTCTTTCTGTGCTTCAAGAGCCTCTGTTGCCTTCTTCCTTTCCGTCACATCCCGGAAAATTGCCAGTTCACCATTTACCCTGGAATTGCCCCACAGGGTTACTGCGTTGATCTCCAAAACGACCGACTGCCCATCCGGCCTGGTCAGCTCAACTTCATAGGGCGCAACCAGAATGCCGGCCACCCGTCTAAAGAAGTTTTCTTTGACAATGGCCTGGCTTTCCTGTGTCAGGGTATTCAATGACGTTAAATTTTTTCCGACGATCTGCTCTTTAGGATAGCCACCGAGTTCCACCATTTTATCGTTAACGTCGACGATCCTTCCTTCCCTGTCTATCAGCATGAAAATATCATTGGCCGATTCAAAAATGGTCCGGTATTTATCCTCTGATTCCTGTAAAGCCAGTTTGGACGCCATTTGTTCAGTGATATCACGGGATATACTCTCAACGGCAATAACATTGCCGGTTTTATCACGGACGGCTACCGCGCGCTGCTCCAGCCAAATGTACGTTCCATCTTTGTGGCGGTAGCGCATAGATACCGGTTTCTCGGAGGGAAAAACTGATAGCAGGGATTTATATACCTGGATATCGTCCCGGTGAACCAGTTTAAAGCCCAGGTCGGGATCCTCATAATATTCCTCCGGTGTGAACCCCGTGAGCCTGGTGATAGCCGGGCTGACATAGGCAAAGTGCCGTGTCGGGCGCATCTCGTAGCGCACGATAATATCCGGCGCGTTTTCGGCCAGGCGGCGGAAACGTTCTTCGCTCTCGCGCAAGGAGGTTTCTGCTTGCTTACGGGAACTGATGTCGACGAAGCTTTCAATGAGATACTCCCGGCCTTTTCGCGTCACCGGCGTGACGCTCCTTATTATGGGCAATGACTGACCGCTGGCAGTCAGCAGGCCTCTTTCCGAAATGTCCACCCGTTGTTGAAGGTCTGTCAGCGGAGGCTGATCCAGGTCTGCCGGGCAAACGAATTGATGGTAACTGAGGCCAATGATCTTAGCCTTTTCTTCACCCATTAATTCCGCTGCATATTGATTAACATCTTCAATCTGGTGAGTCTGCGCATCCATAGTCACAACACCGGCCCGCAGTGAATCGAGTACAGTCCTGAAATATTGCTCTCTCTCCCTCAATATCTCTTCGGCTACTTTCTGTTGCGTGATATTCCGCAATATGATCAGCTTTCCACTGCCGGCGCCTTTTTTACCGCCAAGTTTGGTTAAGCTTATGTTGAGGTGAGGAGCGTTGCCGCATAGCCCGGGATCCATCTCTGAGTGCTCGCCAAAATCCATGCGGGATATGACCGCATACAGTCCCGGCCAAAGCTCCTCGAGCGGCTTACCCAGCGCTGATTCTTTTAAAAGCCCCATTATCATCTCTGCTGCCTCATTAATATCGGCAATACATGAAGCTGCATCAACAACGATAATACCGTCAGGTATGCTATTAAACGAAGCCCGGCGGGCCACAACGGCCAGGTCCAGGAAACCGTAGCGGAAGATAGTTACGGTATAAATTATCTGGGAGACGGCCAGGGCTATGGGGGTAAAATCAACTCCCCCGATCAGGTTGCTGCTAAATATGTAGGCTATGTTGCCCAATATGGGCACCATGATGCCGATATTAAGGGCAACTACCTGTTTGCCATAGGTACGTTTACGTAACCCGAAGCGCCATAAAATTATGGCGCCCCACAGGATAAGAGCGTATTGATAAACTGAAGATACCCAGAACCACCACCCGTGCTGCCAAACAGTAACCTCCCCAAATGAAGTGTTAATGTTATATATATTCGAATAGTACCAGCCATGCCATTCATTGGTACACACCAGTAACAGGGTTATTAAAGGTGCCATCGATAAAAGGATCAGGTTACGGGGCCGGCGCCACCAGGGATTCCCCGTGTAATCCAGCACAAAGGCTATCCATAAGACACCGGTAGAGAGTATCCCGATGTTTTCCAGCTTGGCCCACAGGATTTTACTGCCAAGTAGCGGGGAACCAATTTCCAGTATCCAAAAAAATGACCAGATTGCCCCGGCTAAAACAAACAGCGCAAACAGCAAAGCTCCCGGAGCCGGTCTGCGATTCCAAACAATTATAGCTAAGGTAATTGATATTAAGAGACCCGCAATAAAAATGATAGTGTAGGGCGGAAAAATAAATACCATAATATTACCGTCAGGCAAGCCCCGGTCTGTTTCCTCAGATGCACATTTAAATTGTATTAATCGACTACTACATTTTAATTCTTAATTTACACAATACTATCACCCGGAGGTTATTTTTTATGAGCCAAAGGTACTATTCGTATACAGTAGATAATATTTCTTGGGACCGGCTCTTTCCCCGCTGCTGTTGGCTTTGAAGTGTTCGCTGATTCTCAATCTTTAACCCCAGGCTATTTGTCATAATCCCTGCAAGTCAAGTTGCCCCTACCATTAAGGCTTAAATATTTGACTTGACTGCATGGTACGATTTAGCTAAAATAGTTCATTGAAATGAACACATGTTCACAAATATGAACATAATAGATGAGATATCTGCCAGGTTATTAGCAGTCGTGGCTGAAGATGCGCAGCGGGAACTTTATCAGCGGGAGATAGCCCGGCTGGCGATGGTGAGCATTGGGGCAACCAGTCAGAAATTGAAAAAACTTTCTGCTGATGAACTGGTTAGCTTTAGGACGTCGGGGAAGATGATTTTTTACCGCTATAATCTTAGCAATCCCGTGGCTAAACAGTTTAAAATCCTGCTTAACCTGAGTGCGGTCTTTGAGCTTACTCGGAAGCTGCGCGATCATGCCGAGCGGGTTATTTTGTTTGGCAGCTATGCGGAAGGAACCAATGTTACGGCCAGTGAAATCGATATTTTTGTGCTGACCCGGGAAAGTAAAAAGGTGAGAGAGATAGCCGGTGACTATGGGGATGACCGGGGAAAAAAAGTGTCCCTAATAATTGTAAACGCCGATGAATTTCAGCAACTGAAGGCCAGGTACAAGCCTCTATATAAAAGGATTATTAAGGGGATTACGCTCTGGGAAGCCAGTTGAATTGCGGACCCGGGGATTTTTCGCGGGCCTGACAGCTACGGTCAGCACAGCCGCGATCACCAGGCCTATGGCAGCAACCACGAAGGATACCTGGTAGCTGCCGGTGGCATCGAAGATGTTGCCGGCTACCCAGGGGCCGACCCCGAAGCCTATGCCGTCCGCTACCATCAGGGCGCCGAAAACTGATCCCAGCGCCCTGGCCCCGAACACACTGCGCGTGATGCGCACCATCTGGGTGACAAACCCGCTGTAAGCGATGCCGTAAACGGAGGCGAAAATATAAAACGCCCAGGGCTCCTGGCAGAAAGCAATCCAGGCGATATTCAGCCCCAGCAGCACGCTGCAAAACAGCATGACTGGTTTGATGCCGATCCTGTCGGAAAGCAGACCGGAGGCCAACCTGCCTGCCATGCCGAAAATGCCGATAAGCGTGATCAGCACGGCCGCCTGGACGGGGGCTATGCCCGAATCCACCGCGTAGGGCACCAGGTGCAGCATAACCAGTCCCAGTCCGGAAAGGAAGAGCAGGAAGATGAGGAAGAGCATCCAGAACTGGCCTGTGCGGATGGCTTCAGATACGGTTAAGCCCGTCTGCATGTCCGTAGCGGCGCCCTGTTCCCGCGTCCCTTTCTTCCCGTTGCCGGCCGACACGGCTTCGGTGAATGCAGTATTGAGCGGAGGGCTGCGCATTAAAAGTGCCGCAGGGATGCAGATCAAGGCCACCGCTATGCCTGCCAGCAGCAGCGCCGGGCGCCAGCCGATGGATGTAATCAGGTAGCTTATCAGGAGTGGTATGGTGGCTGTGCCCAGGCTGATGCCCAGCGTTGCTACCCCGAGGGCCAGTCCCTGCCTTTTGCTGAACCACAGCGCTATCAGTGAGACCGGGATAGCAAAGGAAGCGCTGATGCTGAGGCCGACCAGCAGGCCGTTAAAGAGATATAACTGCCAGAGCTCCTGTATCCACGAGCTTAAGATCAGTCCAAGGCTGAGGCAGCCGGCCGAGATAGCCAGCACCCATTTGTAGCCGTAGCGGTCAGCCAGTATGCCTGTTAAAGGCAGGGTGACTGCGTAAACAATGCCCGCCACCAGCATCACCGCGGAAGCCAACCCCCTCGACCAACCGAACTCGTTGACGATGGGCAGGAAGAAAACGCCGTAGCTGAAATTCACCCCGCAGGTTATAAAGGTGATAAGGAAGGCCGAGGTTACGATCACCCAGCCGTACGAAATTCCTTTCGTCATTGCGAGGCCGCCTTTTTTAACCCTGTCATAGCGAGGCCGCCCTTTTTAACCCTGTCATTGCGAGGCCGCCGCAGCGGCCGCGGCAATCCGTCTGAATTGAATTGCTTTTTCTCGCCCATTTCCCTCTCAGACAATATCTTTATAAAAAACCACGCGGTCCTGGCCCGGTCCGGCATAGTCTTTCACGACTGGCAATCCCCGGCTGTCCGGTTCTCCTGAGGGCAGCATGCCGATGCTCTTATGGAAGTCAATAGATAGTCCATTCACGGGGCTGGTGATGGCCTTCAGCCTTGTGCAGCCGCGTGAGCGCGCGAATTGCTCGAAGTGGGCGTACAAGCGGTTGGCCAGTCCCTGCCTGCGGTAGCCTCGCCTGACCGACAGCAGATGCACATAGCCGGTTGGTTCGGTCTGGGACAGGAAGCCGAAAAGATAGGCCAGGACCTTTTCTCCGTCTTTGATGACGAAGGCGGTATTCCCGAATTCGTTGATGATGGTGGGGTGGTGCAGCGCTATTGTGCGGTCATGCTCCCAGAACTGGTCGAATTCGGCCAGCACCTGGTTGAAATCTTCTTTAGTGCAGATAGAAACTTCCATATCGGCGCAATTTCGTAAAATGCCTTAATTTAGTGAAAAAGTATACCCGATTACCGGTGCTTATTAAATTCTAAAAATGCCGGGTATCGATGTAGAAGCATACTTTCAGGTATGGCATCTTTTGCGGACAGGCCTGAAGGACCGTCCCTGCGCCCTGAAATTATTTAATAGGCTAATAGTTACCGTTTTAACGGCTCTTGGGCGGGGTGAGGCCGTGCCGCTTGATATCGTACATGGCCGAATCCGATTTCCTCATCAACGCTTCCATATCCGTGCCGTCATCCGGGTAAATGGCTATACCGATGCTGGCGGAGACATTCAGGCGGTGGCCCTCAATGATAAAAGGCCCTTTAAAAGCTTCGGCGATTTTACCAATTATGCTCGAAACGCTATCAGACTGATGAAGCTCAGGCATTAACAGCATGAATTCGTCGCCGCCCATGCGGGCTATGGTGTCTCCCGAACGTATAATGCCGGTCAGGCGCTGGCCGATCGCTTTGAGCAACTCGTCTCCGACGTGGTGGCCCAGTGTATCGTTGACAGTTTTGAAGCGGTCCAGGTCCAGGGTCAGGATGGCCAGTTTATTCTTGTTGCGGTGCGCCTGTGCCAGCGCTACGTGGAGGCGGTCGTTCAGCAGCAACCTGTTGGGCAGCCCGGTGAGGAAATCATGTGTGGCCATGTCGGCAAGCTGCTGCTCCAGCGCCTTGCGTTCTGTGATGTCGCGTCCGACCGAATTGAAACCGATCACTTTACCGTACTCGTTTCTGAGCAGGCCGATGGAGCTCTCAACGACAACTATGCTGCCGTCCCTGCAAATGCTCTTGTTGATAAAACACTTATTGGGAATCCCGGTTTTGTACACATCGCTAAATGCTGCCAGTATGTTGCCGATATCGTCATCAGCCGTGGTAAAACGGTAATTCTTCCCCAGCAGTTCCTCCTTGGAATATCCCAGCCTGTTGCTGGCAGAAATGTTGATGAAAGTGAAATTGCCGGCCAGGTCAACCTCGTAATAGGAATCCTGCATATTCTCGAGTATGGTGCGGAACCTTTCCTCGGAGCGGCGCAGCCTCTCTTCGAGCTGCTTGCGCTCCGTGACATCGCGGCTGACGGAATTGAAGCCGACCGGTTTCCCGCGGTCATCCTTTAACAGCGAAACGGACGACTCGGCATAACCGATCGTGCCATCCTTCTTGATAACCTTATGTGCGAAGCCGCGGTTGGGCTCACCGGTCAGATACACTTCGTGGAATGTATCGAAAACAACCTTGGCCTCTTCCTCCGACATGATCATATGGAAATTGCTGCCTATGAGCTCTTCCCTGCTATACAGCAAGTCGCGGCAGGTGGCCTCATTGACGAAAGTGAAATCGCCTTTCAGGTCGACCTCGTAATATGAGTCCTGCATGCGTTCGAGGACGTTGCGGAACCTTTCTTCGGAGCGCACCAGGGCCATCTCCAACTGTTTGCGCTCACTGACATCGCGTCCGACACAGATAAAACCCGTCGGCTGGCCCTGCCCGTCCCGTATCAACGAGACGGAGGACTCCACGAATAACTCCAGGCCATCCTTGCGTTTCACCCGGTGTGAAAAGGTGGTAGCAGCCTTGCCCGTTTCATAAACGCGGTTAAACACGGTGTTGGCAGCCCCGGCATCGCTTTCTGGGATGATAGCATGGTAATCCCTGCCGATCAGCTCACCCTGTTTGTACTGCAGGCTGCGGGACATGTAGCTGTTGATGAAGGTGAATTTGCCGGAAAGGTCAAATTCGAAACAGGCATCGCTCATCTGGTTGAGAATGGCCCTGTGTCGTTCCTCAGACAGGGTGATGGCCTTCTCGAGTTCTTTGCGTTGGTCGATATCCATAAAGCTGCCCAGTGCCGCGCGCCTCCCCATGTATTCAATCGATGTTATCCTCTCCATCACCCACATTATTTCGCCGTTCTTTTTAACAAAACGGTATTCATAAGGGAGCCTGCTCCGGCTTTTCTTCAGGTTGGTGACGGCTTGTTTTTTTACCATGTCACGGTCATCGGGATAAACCAGGTCGAGGGAGTTTTTGCCGGCCAGTTCCTTAAGGGAATATCCGGAAAGCTCCTCAAAGAAAGGGTTGATATAGACGAATTTATGCTCCTTTACTATATAGATGCCGGCGCCCGTACTCTGCAGCAACGCCTCTGCCAGGGACGGCTCGACACCTGGATTAGTGGACTTAGCCTGAACTTTCTTGTGCTCTTTTTTTGGCGACGGCTTGTGAATACCCGGCATGTTTTAAACCCCTGTTACGGCCTCATCAAGTGCAGATAATGAATTAGACTAATACTAAGTCAGTTGTTGCGCAAATGCAAATTACAGCACAGGGGTCATGGTTATAATTGATAACGCATTAAAAGAGTATCAAATAAGCTTAAGTTAATGATATATTGACAATAACGGCAGCGACTATTATTATTACGGCTGAATCTGTTATTGACGCATGTTTGAGGATAAGAAGGGCAGGTAAAAGGGTGGAAAGGACAATCCCGCAAGTTAAATTAGAGTCCGGCGCAGGCCGGGCGGCCAGCCAGTTTCTGAACGAAAAAGGCATCAATCGGTCCCTGCGCATCGACCTGAGGTTTACCGGCTGCTGCGACGCCTCTTTGTGCCTGAGGGTAGACGATATAGGCGAGGGTGACCTGTATATGGAAGCAGATGGCCTGACATTTATCATGGATACCGAGGTTTACCGGCTTGCCGGCGGGGTGGCAATAGCGTACGTGGAGGAAAAGGACAGAAAAGGATTTCTGCTGACTTCAGAAAGGCCGGTCAGCGAATGGGAGGGGTTCGGGGTAAGCGATATCCAGGTTTGATTCCACATAAATCAGCGCGCATACGGGCGGCGGCCTGTACTTATTAACAAATTACGAGGAGGGTTAAATTGGAGCAATACAAGCTGTTTATCGATGGCAAATTTGTCGATGCGGCAAGTGGGAAAACATTTCAATCGATCGACCCGGGCTCGGGAGCGCCTATTGCTACGGTAGCGCAGGCGGGCAAGGAAGATGCGGAGGCCGCCATTGCAGCGGCGCGCAGGGCATTTGATAAAGGTGAGTGGGGCAAGATGTCGGTACAGGCCCGCGCTGCCAAAGTGCGGGATTTCGCCGACCAGGTTGCCCGGCAAGGTCTGCGCCTGGCTGCTACGGAATCAATGGATGCCGGGCAAGTCATTTCACTGGCTAAATTTATGCCGCTTATCAGCGTTACTTTATTGCGCAATCTGAGCCTGGCGGCGGCCACTAAGTTCCCCTGGGAAGAGGAGATACCTGTCTCGGGCAATGCCTTTGCGCCCGGCCGTGAATATATACGCAGGGAGCCGATAGGGGTCTGCGTGGGCATCGTCCCCTGGAATTACCCCATGTACATAGCGATCTGGAAAATCACCCCGGCCCTCTGCATGGGTAATACAATAGTTTTGAAGCCGGCTTCGGTTACACCGTTGACGGCCTGTATTTTAGCTGAAGCTGCCAAAGCTGCTGGCATACCGGATGGCGTGATAAATGTCATCCCGGGTCCCGGCGGTGAGCTGGGCAAAGTGCTCTGCACCCATCCCGATGTGGACAAAATAGCTTTTACCGGAAGCACGGAAATCGGACGGGAGATCATGAGAATGGCCTCCGCTACTGTGAAAAAGGTATCGCTGGAACTCGGTGGCAAATCGGCCAATATCATCCTCGATGATGCTGATATGGACCTGGCCGTGGAAGGCGCCTGCTTCGGAACATTCTTCCATCAGGGGCAGGTATGTTCATCGGGTACCAGGGTACTGGTCCCGTCGAAAATTTACGATCAGTTTATCGAGAAAATGAAGAAACGCGCGGAAATGCTGCGCGTCGGATACCAACTCGATCCCACATCCCACCTGGGTCCCCTGGTGAGCAAAGAGCAGTTGGCCACCGTCGAGCGCTATGTTAAAATTGGCAAGGAAGAAGGGGCAGAGCTGATAACGGGCGGCAAACGCGTTGAGGTACCCGGTATGCCCGAGGGCAACTACTTCGCCCCGACCATCTTTGCCAACGCCAATAACAAGATGCGCATTGCGCAGGAGGAGATCTTCGGTCCGGTTGTCTGCGTCATCAAATACGACAGTGACGAGGAAGCCGTGGCTATTGCCAACGATTCAATCTACGGCCTGGCCGGCGGTGTATTTTCCAGCAATAATGCCAGGGCCCAGCGTGCGGCCGCCGGCGTCCGCACCGGCACGATGTGGATCAACAATTACCATATTTTCTCGGACTTCTGCCCGTTCGGTGGCTACAAGCAGTCCGGCATCGGACGTGATTTTGGCCTGGAGTGCCTGCATGAATATACGCAGATGAAGCGTATCCATGTCAATTCCATGGCCCATAGCCATACCAATATGTTTTTCCAGTTGCTGTCTGACTATAAGAAAGTAGATGGATTTGGATATAGCTGCCCCACCAACGTCGTAGCCGGACACGGTGCCCTGTCTTCAATCAGCAAAGCCATCGTGGACCTGGGTTGTAAACGGGCGCTTATTCTCACCGATCCAGGTGTGAAAGCGGCCGGGCTCGCCGATTTAGTTAAAAATGCTCTGGCGGATTTCTGTATCGGCGTATTCGACAAAATCCCGGCGGACCCTGACCTTGAAGCAGTGGATGCCGCCACTGAGGCGGCAAGGGAGTCGAAGGCCGACTGCATCGTGAGCGTGGGCGGCGGCAGTGTCATAGATACTGCCAAGGGTGTCTGCGTTACCCTCAAGAACGGCGGCAAAGCCAACGATTACCTTAACTTCATGGTGCTGACCGAGCCGCAAACACCTCACATCGCCATCCCGACAACCTCGGGTACAGGCAGCGAAGTGACCAATATTGCCGTCCTTACCAGCCACGGCGCCGGTCGCAAGTTGTTCATCGTGGACCCCAAGATCATACCGAATGTGGCTATCCTTGATCCGCGCTTCACCCTGGGGCTGCCTAAATTATTGACGGTAACCACAGCCATGGACGCTATGACGCATGCCATTGAGGCCATGACCAGCATCATGTCTAACCTGATCTGCGACGGCATGGCGCTGCAGGCCATCAGGCTGATCAAGGAAAACCTTCTCATTGTCGCGAAAGACGGGAACGATGAAAAGGCCAGGATCAATCTGCAGGTGGCAGCCACCATGGCCGGCTGGGCTTTTACCATTCCACAGGTCGGGCTGGCGCACGCGATGGCGCATACTATCGGTGCACTTCACCATGTCCATCATGGTGCAGCCTGCGGCATCCTTTTGCCCAAGGTGATGCGCTATAACGTTGACCATTGCGCTGACAAGCTGTCCCAGGTAGCACAGGCCATGGGAGTAAACACAGCCGGAATGTCTGAGCGCGATGCAGCGCTGGCTGCCGCAGATGCGGTAGAAGCTTTGATGAAGAAGGTGGACCACCCGATGAGGCTGCGTGACGTGGGCGTCCCTGAGGAGAACCTGCCAATCTGCGCTTTCCACGCCATTGTAGACACAGCTCGAATATTCAATGGACGCCCTGTCAGCGATCCGAACGAAATACTTGAGGTTTACAAGCAGGCTTATTAGAGCAGAAAGCGGTAATATACCATAACAAAAGCATTAGCTCCCTCTGTTGTAGGGGCGGGTTTTTAAAGGTTCTGCTATATCTTAGTTGGCGGGAGAGGTAGATGCAGGGTAAAATACAAGATAAGGTGCCATATTTCAAGAAGCTATCGCTTGGGTATTGTGATGTTGTCGCTTTACCGGAAAATGGGAGCCACAGGCGGCAAGCATTAAAGCAAAATTATCTAAATAAAAATTATAGCATTGATGCGAATTATTATGATCACCGTTCTGTTGGGTTTGAAATATTAGTCATAACAGATATTACCCGCTACCAAGTAGACAATGGCGCATATAGGATTGATTGGCGTTTTCTTTGTGGGGAAGAATCACAAGCATCTTATATCTATGAAGAGAGAAAATCCCAAGTTGGAGCGCCCTCTCTTTTTACGCCTAACCCCAAAACAGCTCTCTTCTTAATCAAAATCCCGTCAGTTGTAACTGTTGGCAAACATACACTTGAGATAAGAATATTTAGGAATGAACAAGAGATTTGCGATTGGAAGGGGATAGCGTATTTCACTGTATGCGATACTGATTTAGATGAACATGATAAAGTCCTATTAAGGCATGGTGCAATAGTAGGTGCAGCATGTGCATTAATAGGTGCAGCTATAATGTGGGTATTGGGCAATCTGTCGACTTTAGCTAATATCCCTAATTGGTTCTTGCGTTAATAATCAAAGAATGTTCTATAGCATCATTTTGGTCTTAGCCTCAACACAGGAAATCAAGATACTAAGAGGATACAAGTGATAAGAAAGGCATTGAGCCTAATGCTGGTAGCTGGTGGTAGTGTATTATTTGATGAATCTTTGAAATATATTAGTCCAATGATAATAAGTGCAGTAGCAGTATACGGGATATTAGGCTTAATCTGTATTAGTGTTGGGGTTGTGTGGAATTATCAGTCTGGTTTACCGTCTGATGAAACATGATCGGGATAAGTTGGTCGCTAATTGTAGGAATGAGTAATTTAGTTACTAATATGATGATAAGAACAATACCCAATATCGACAACACTGCTTTGACAATAATATCCATTATTTAGCATCTATATCAGTTACCTCCTCTTCACTACTGTGTAAGGATATAACAATATAGATGCTAAATCAACTAAGATATAGCAGAACCCTTTTAAACCCGCCCGCGTCATCTCCCCACGTTGTCATTGCGAGGCCGCCGCAGCGGCCGCGGCAATCTGTCTGTCTATCGGCGTTATTAACTGTCATTGCGGGCCCTGCTCACCACGTCGTCATTGCGAGCGTAGCGAAGCAATCTCAGCGTCAACGGCGTTATTAACTGTACTTGCCGGCCTGGATATCTTTGACTGTTTCAAAGAGAATTTTAATGTTCTCATCCGGCATAGTGTACTGCAGTTCATGCGTGGTGCCCAGTATGTGGCGCTTCTTGCCTTTGCCGGTGCGGTAGAAATCGAGGATGTCGTCCCTGAATTCGGCAGGCGTCATGGCCTCGCCCCGCTGGATATCGATGCCCGTGATAAAGGTCAGCTTATCGCCATATTTATCCTGGGCCAGCTTGAAATCGTTGCCCGCCGCCGGCTGGAATGACTGCAGCATATCGATGCCCATCTCCACGTAGTGCTCGAGGAACGGCATCTGGTACCCGCAGGAATGCAGGCATACTAATGCGCCATCCTCATGCGCCGCGTCCACCTGCTTTTTCAACCGGGG
>CAIYTC010000103.1 GCA_903929005.1 uncultured Dehalococcoidia bacterium
CATCCTCTAAATGTTCGTAGATCAGTTCCCGCACTACGCCGGCAATAGAAGTCTTACGTTTAAACGCCACAAAACGCAGGGCTTCATATTCTTCCGTCCTCAGGCTTATAGTTGTCCTTTTAAAGCTGTCTTTAACGCCGGCCATGTGTCACCTCCATTTAATTACAAAGTTATCATCAAAACATCAAAGTGTCAAATCAGCAATGTTTATACGCCAGGCATTAACAGCATTTAGCTTGCTGTAATAATCCCTTTCATATTACAGCTATATGTATTCAACCACCTCTCATTCGAGTTAAATTAAATAATACGCTTATCTGCTATAATAGATTGCATAGAAAATGGAATACAGAGCAGTAATCAAGAAGAGTGAAGATTGGTGGATTGGGTGGCTCGTTGATCTCCCGGGCGTGAACGCACAGGAAAGAACTAAAGAGGAGCTTATAGAATCCCTGCGCGTTGGCGCTGAAGATATGCTCTCTACTATTATTGAGCCTGCCGCAGGTGAGGAACTGGTAAAAATCGAGATCTAACTCTGCCGGCCCCTTTATCCTTCTCACTGCGCCTGTCTATCCCGTATCCCCCTCCTCTCCCTCCCCCAGCCTGCTGCTGGCCCATTTCGAGCGCAGGCCGTTGGCCAGGGCCAGGTTGAGCACCAGTTCCGGGCTCAGTATACATAGTTCCGTTGCTGACAGATTCCATTGACATCCATATATCTATAAAGGTATAGTTTTTCAAGATAGCTATGAAACCCATACTTTTTTCTCAACATGCCCTCGATCAGATGCCTGATCGTGGTGCCACCAGGGATGAAGTTGAGGCGGCCATCAGGACAGGTGAGTTAGCGCCGGCTAAAGGTAAACGGATATCGTATCGCAAGAATTTCCCTTTCAGTAAGGAATGGAAAGGCAGGAAATACGCAATTAAACAGGTCATGCCTATTGTTTTCGAAGAATCTGATAGAATAATGGTGGTTACAGTTTATGTCTTCTATTTCGGAGGCACGGAATGAAAATTATATACGACCCCCAGGTCGATGCTCTCTATATTTCTTTTAAGAAAGGACCAACCCGGGTAACATCAATACGTTTCAGTGAGGATGTGGCCATTGATCTTGGTCCACATGAAGAGATAGTGGGTATCGAGATCCTCGGTGCCTCTGATCATCTTGCTTTTGAACGACTCAATCCTAAGGTTTTGCTCGAAAATCTCAAACCGGCCTGATTGCGGTTATATCAATCCCTCTTTAACGCGCCTTATCCCAATGATGGAAAATGGCGTGACTGCCCTTTTGCCTGACTTTTTCAAAACCGAGTTTCTTTAATCCTTTGACTGCAACCCTGACCCTGAGGGCCGGCAGCGCGGTCATAGAGCGACTAGCACCTGCCTGGATTTGCTTTCATCAGGGATTTCTTCACCGCGCTCCGCCCTGTATTCAATACAAAGTCCAAGCGCCTCCCTGATATTCTTCAAACATTCGTCGTAATTCTTGCCCTGTGCGTGAGCTTCAGGAACTAACGGGCAGCCTGCAACCCAGTATCCATCGGGAGCTTCTCTGATTATCACCGTATAATTCATATTCAACCTTCAGAGTAAATTGTGCCACACCAAAACACGACGGCGGCCCCATTAAAGTCACTCACGTACCCAATTCCCAGGTTCTTTTCAGGCGTACAGTAGTCTTCCCTTCGGAGTTGGTATCTCCCGGCCCGAGGCTTTTGCCGTTTCTATCCATTCAGCGATTATCACCTGAACGTTTTTTACCGTCTCTTCATAAGTTGCGCCATCAGCCATACATCCCGGAAGTTCTGGGACCTCGGCAATGTATGCATCATCTGCCTCACTCCAATATACTATCACTTCGTATTTATACATCTGAATTCACTGTTATTATATGATTGTCTCAGCCCATTGTAAAAGCAGCATGCGCCTGCCGCATAGCTTTAAAAATATAGATTTAGGCGTGCCGCAAATTATGTGGTGCGCGCTACAATCCCTGGTAGGTGTCCTCCCGCCTTACGGCAACTTTTAGCACAGTGGCCAGGTGGGCCTTATCGTCTATAGAGTATATTGCCCTGTACTGTCCTATCCTGAGCCGCCAGAGACCCGTCCCCCGCAACTTTTTACACCCCGCTGGCCTTGGATCACTTACCAGCGAATCGATGGATAGAGCGATCTCCATTTGCGCCGCTCCGGGCAGCGCCAGGACCTGCTTTTGAGCGGTGCGGATGATCTCCACCCTAAAGGCCAAGGCATTCCTTCTTAAAGGTCGCCCAGTCCATGGTGTCTCCCTTTTCCTGGAGAGCTTTCAGCCCATCCCTGATATCCTCTTCATCCTCTAAATGTTCGTAGATCAGTTCCCGCACTACGCCGGCAATAGAAGTCTTACGTTTAAACGCCACAAAACGCAGGGCTTCATATTCTTCCGTCCTCAGGCTTATAGTTGTCCTTTTAAAGCTGTCTTTAACTCCAGCCATGTGTCACCTCCATTTAATTACAAAGTTATCATCAAAACATCAAAGTGTCAAATCAGCAACGTTTATACGCCGGGCCGGCCCCTTTATCCTTCTCACTGCTCCTGTCTATCCCGTAGCCTCCCCGCCCTCCCCCAGCCTGCTGCTGGCCCATTTAGAGCACAGGCCGTTGGCCAGGGCCAGGTTGAGGACAAGTTCCGGCTGCAGGGGAAAAGCCGGAAGATAGACGCGGAGACCGAAGAGCAGGCTATTATCCTTATTAGGCGTGGTCAGCCGTGCGCCAAAATGGAATAATTTTGGACTGTCTGCGTTGAAAAAACCTTGCTGGTGGATTACACTACCGAAAGTAGTTTGTTTTTAAGCTGATGGCACTGTTGTTGAATAGGTATGCGGAGCGAAATGAGCAAAGAGCTTGTTCCACAAAATAATGAACTGATTATTTATTCAACTCCGGATGGAACAATTAGAGTTGAAGTCACCTACCAGGAAGAAACTTTCTGGTTGACACAAAAACAGATTGCAAGATTATTTGGTGTTGACGTCCGCACAGTCAATGAGCACTTGAAACGGATATTTAGCAGTGGCGAATTGCAGCCGGATTCAGTTATCCGGAAAATCCGGATAACTGCCGCTGATGGTAAGAATTATCTGACTAACTTCTATAGCCTCGACGCCATTATTGCCGTGGGTTACCGGGTCAACAGCTACCAGGCCACACAGTTCCGTATTTGGGCCACAGCCACCCTTCGCGAATTTATTATCAAGGGCTTTGTACTGGATGATGAGCGTTTAAAGCTGAACAAACGCTTTGGCAAAGACTACTTCGATGAACTGCTGGAGCGGATCCGCGAGATACGTGCCAGCGAGCGGCGATTTTATCTCAAGATCACCGATATCTACGAACAATGCAGCATCGACTACAACCGCGATGCGGAAATAACCATGGCATTTTTCAAGGCTGTACAGAACAAGCTTCACTGGGCGGTCACCGGCCAAACCGCGGCTGAGATCATAGCCGGCAGGGCAGATTCAGCCAGACCACACATGGGATTGCAGACCTGGAAGAACGCGCCGCACGGAAAAGTCCCTAAGTCAGACGTGACCGTAGCCAAAAACTACCTTATAGAAAAAGAGATCAATGCCC
>CAIYTC010000104.1 GCA_903929005.1 uncultured Dehalococcoidia bacterium
CCCTCGGCATCGGCCAGCGGCATGGCCGGGCAGACCGTGAAGCAGTTGCCGCAGTACATGCATTTTTCATCGTTGACCACCAGGCCCTTGATGTTGGTATCGGGATGCCGCCGGATAGCGCCCGTCGGGCATGAAGCCATCGTGGTGGGTATCTCGCAGATAGCGCCGACCCTGCTATTATCGATCTTGGGAGGTTTGGTGTGTATGCCCACGATGGCGATGTCCGAGCAATGCACGGCGCCGCACATGTTGATGCAGCAGGCCAGCGCCACGCGCACATGGGCCGGCAGGGTCATGCTGGTGAAATAGGGATACAGCTCGTCCATGATGGCCTTGACCAGGCCGGAGGAGTCGGTGGCCGCGGAATGGCAGTGCACCCAGCCCTGCGTGTGCACAATGTTGGAGATGGACTTGCCTGTGCCGCCTACCGGCAGTCCCAGTTGCTTAACTGCCTCGATAATGGGCTCTACGTTTTCCTTCTTCGGCGTCATCAGTTCAATGTTGGACCTGCTGGTGAAACGCAGGTGGCCGTCGCAATATTTATCGGCTACAGCGCAGATATCTCGGATAAAATCGATGCTGACCAGTCGGGGAGACCCGGTCCTGACCGTCCAAACTTCTTCGCCTGATTCGGAAACGTGTCTTAGCACGCCCGGTTTGGGTATCTCGTGGTACTTCCATTTACCGTAGTTCTTTTTTATTACGTCCGGCAGCATTTGCCTGAAATCAGGGGGACCGATATCACTTTTGCCCATTTTATTCTCCTTCACCACGTATTAGTCAAAGAACACGTAGGGATTGGCCCTCGGTTTGAAAACCATTTGTGGGACCGGTTTGATGCCGACAGCGCGCAGGAAAGTGCGCAGGCCGAGGCGCTCAATGAGCTCGGCGACCCTCTCGCGGGTGCGGCCATTCTCGTCCCACCATTCCCAGATCTTGCGCAGCAGGTCCTTGGCCTCATCATAAGGGGGTTCCATCTTCATAAAAGGAACCAGCACCCAGGAGAGGTAGGCGCCCTTGATGATGGGGGCCTTGCCGCCGATGAGGATGGTGGCGCCGCGGTCCAGTCCCGGCCGGATGGCTTTGGGCATCTTGTTGATGCAGTGCATGCAGCGCACGCAATCCGTAGTCTGCAAATTAAGCTTCTGGTCCTTATCATCCCAGCTAAGTGCAGTGGTCGGGCATTTTTCGGTGACCAGGCCCCTGATGTCGAAGCCGTTCTTGACATACTTGCGCACCTCGTCCTGGTCGATGCGCAGGGTATCATGCCAGGTGCCGATGATGCTGAAATCCGCCCTGGCGATGGCGGCCACACAGTCATTGGGGCAGCCGGAGATTTTTATTTTGAATTTATATGGCCAGCGCGGGCGGTGAATTTCGTCCTGAAACTCCTGGGTGAAGTTATTGCAGATATCCAGCGTATCGAGGTTGGAATACTCGCAGCGCGCCGCTCCCACGCAGGCGCTGGTAGTGCGCAGCGCCGAGCCGGAGCCTCCCAGGTCGAATCCAGCCGCGGTCAGGTCGTTAAAGCAGGGCTGCAGGCTCTTGGTATTGGTGCCCAGTAAAATGATGTCCCCCGTGGAGCCGTGCATATTGGTCAGACCGCTGCCGTATTTCTCCCAGATATCGCAGATCTTGCGCAGGGCATCGGTGGTGTAGAACCAGCCGGAGGGCTGGTTGACGCGCATGGTGTGGAACATCTCAACGTTGGGGAACTTGTCGGGCACGTCGGAATAACGCCCGATAACGCCGCCGCCATAGCCGGTCACACCCACGATGCCGCCATGCTTCCAGTGGGTAACGCGGTCCTTGAAGGAGAGTTCCTGCACGCCCAACAGGTCCTTGGCCGAGGCGTTCTTCTTAGCGGCGCGCTTGATCTCCTTGACGTAGGATGGCCAGGGACCTTTTTCCAGTTCGTCGATTAAAGGTGTATCACTGTCTGCCATACGCTGCACCTCCTGTTTCCACTGATAAATAGCTTCTGTTAAATAATACCACTTAAAGCCGGAATGCTGCCCGTTTTTCCTATGCCTGTAGGCAACAGGTAAATTATACAATATTTGTATAATTTGTAAACCGGCATATGAAGAGGCCGTTGATTTTGTATAATGAAGGCTAATAAGTATAATTTGATTTGATAGAAATGGGCGAGAGTAATCCTTCAACCATTAAAGCAGCTGCCGGTAACTTGAAGTTAGTCAATGCGCTGGAGGCGTTGCCGCGTTTGAAAAAGCTGCGTGAAGAAATACTGAGTTCGCCATATCACGTCTGCACGCAGAAAACGTCGCTGCTGACCGGGTATTTCCGCAAACATGTGCGGGCCGGTTTGTGGGAGCGATTGCTGACGCCGCTGCATTTTGGGTTATTCCGGCGGGGCCTTGAGCGGTCGGCGCTCGGGTTGCCTCAAAAAGCCTGGCAAGTGGCCTTCAACAATCGGCTCTATGCGCTCTATTTGAAGGGGCGAGGCCTTTCCCGGGCCGATTATTGCCGGCACTACGGGCAGGCTTTCCGCTATATCCTGGAGAACATGGAACTGAAGGTCTATGAACATGAGCTGATCGTGGGCAATCCTTCAGCGCACCGGGTGGGATCTCCCATACATCCCGACCTGGGAGGATTGCTGATGCTGCCGGAGGTGCGCGGAATCAATACGCGGACCAACAACCCCCTGGAACTGGAACCTGCGCAACTGCAGGAGCTTGAAGAGAAGATTTTTCCCTACTGGTTCAACAAATCGGTGCTGGCGCTGACGCCGCTTTACAGCAGTGATCCGGACCTGTTCAACACCATGCTGGAGGGGCGTTATTTCATCCTGACTCAGTTCTCCGGCGTCTCACATGTCACGCCCGATTATCCGACCGTATTGAAGCAGGGATTTAACGGTATAGCGCGAGAGATACGGGGCAAATTGGAGGAAGCAAAGGCGGAATTAGAATTGTCCGTTGTGCATGGGTCTAAGGACCCCGCCCTACACGCAGGGGCTCTTCAGGTCCGCCCGGATGCGGATCGTGCGAAAAAATTGTCCGCACAAAAAACCGAGAAAATCGCTTTCTACGAGGCGGCTCTGACCTGCGCTGCGGCTGGCGCAGATTATGGCAGACGCTGGAGTAAGTTCCTCGAGCATGAGGCCGCGAAGGAGGATGACGAAGCGCGAAAGCAGGAACTGTTGCGGCTCTCGGAGGTCTTCAACCGCGTGCCGGCAGAGCCGGCGGAGTCCTTTTACGAGGCGCTACAGAGCGTTTTTATCACGCACGTCATGCTGCATTACGAGAACTTTCAGCACGGTATCTCCTTCGGGCGCATGGACCAGTACCTGTACCCTTACTATAAGCGGGATATAGAATCCGGCAGGCTGACCCGTGAGGAAGCTGCCGAACTGCTGGGCTGTTTCATTGCCAAGGCGGGCGAATTATTGCCGCTCTTCTTTGAACGGGCTACCGAGTATTTCAGCGGACTGTCCTCAGCCTCGGGTATAACGCTGGGCGGACGTATGGCTGATGGCAAAGATGGTGTCAATGAACTTTCCTATTTGTTCCTGCAGGCCTATGACCAGGTCAGGCTGAGGCAGCCCAACTTTCATGTCAGGGTCAACCAGGACACGCCGGTTGAATTCATCGACCTGTGCTGCGAGGTGCTCAAGAAGGGCGGGGGACTGCCGGCTTTCTTCAATGATGATGAGATACCCGCGGTGCTGGAAAGGTCAGGCATAGCGAGGCAGGATGCTGAGGACTTCTCCATCGTGGGTTGCGTGGAATGGGGAGTGCCGGGCAAGAGCTTCCCGGCGGCCGGGGCGATTTTCCTGAACATACCCATAGCACTGCACCTGGCTTTACATAACGGAAAATGTAATGACATACAGGTCGGGCCGCAGACGGGTGAAACCGGGTGGTTGCACGGCCTGGATGCCGTAATGGGAGCTTTTGAGCAACAACTTGAGCACATGGTCCGGCGCGCAACTGCGGGCAACAATGCCATCGAGCAGACACACGCAGCGCATCATCCAACCCCATTCTTGTCCATAATGGTTGATGGCTGCATCGAAAAGGGGATGGAGGTCAACGCGGGCGGGGCCAGATATAACTCCACCGGCTGCCAGGGCGTGGGGCTGGCTGATGCCGTTGATGCTCTGACTGCCATTGAGCAAATCGTATTCAAGGAGAAAAAGCTTACTCTTGGAGAATTAGTCAGCGCGGTGGACGGCAATTTCGCCGGCCAGGCAGAATTGCAGGCCTATATTTTGAACCGTGTACCCAAGTATGGGGAGAACGAGGATAGGCCGAACCACTATGCCACGCTGGTATCGGGGATATACACCGGGCTGGTGTCACGATACAGCAACCCCCGCGGGGGTAAGTATTACCCGGGTTTCTGGTCGATGACAACCCACCAGGGCTTCGGTGCGCGTACAGGCGCACTGCCGGGTGGACGCCTGGCCGGCCTGCCGCTGGCCAATGGCGCATCGCCCTGCAACGGCCGCGACAGGAACGGCCCCACGGCGTCCCTCTCCTCTGTAGCTTGCCTGGATAATAATCTGATCGCTAACGGTTATGCGCTTAACGAGAAACTGGACCTGGCCCTGATCAAAGACCCGTCGCGCAACCGGCTGGTGGAGGCGTTGATACGCGGCTTCTTCGCCAGCGGCGGCATGCAGGTGCAGTTCAACGTCGTCGACCCCGCTATTCTCATCGACGCCAGGGAGCACCCCGGCCAGTACAGGGGCCTGGTTGTGCGTGTCTCGGGGTACTCAGCTTATTTCAACGATCTGACCGAAGCGATGAAGGATGAGCTTATAGCGCGGACGGCCCATTGTTGCGGTTAGTAGCCCATGCTCCAGCTTGAAACAATCTCATTCATCACTGCACTGGTGGCCTTGCAACTTGCCCTGGTGCTGTATATCTGGGGCTTTATCTCCACCTCGCTGAGCAAACTCCCATTGGATAAGACTGCGGCGCGCTTTGCCCTGCCGGCGCTTATGCTGGCATGGTTGTCGCTGACGGTTTCGCTTATCACACGGGCTCTGCTGACCGGGCACGTGCCTTTCACCGATATGTATGAGTTCTCGGCCTCGTTTAGCTGGGGCATACTGCTGGCGGTGCTGCTGTGCTGGTGGAGGTTCAAGAGTGATATTATCAGCGCGGCGGGAGCACTGGTAGCCTTGGCCCTGCTGGTTTTTGCTTTCAGCCAGCCTTCTCAGCTCACTCCCCTGGCCCCCATACTTAATCAAGCCTGGCTGCTGCCGGCGCATGTTTCCTGCGCCATCATCGCCTACGGCCTGTTCGCGCTGGGCTTTGCCTCGGCGGTACTTTTCCTAGTCAGGCAGAGATACACGGCGGCGTTTTTGCCCGGGCCGGAAATGCTGGACAGGATTGGCTACGAATCGTCGCTGACCGGGTTCTTATTTTTGACGGCGGTGCTTATCCTCGGC
>CAIYTC010000105.1 GCA_903929005.1 uncultured Dehalococcoidia bacterium
CGCGTTGCAGAAAAATTCCTGGCCGAATATTACAGAATATTCTATATCCTCAAACAGCTTGCCGTGAGCAAGGGTGTTGAAATGCGGCAGCAGGCAGTAGGACAGTGCCTTTTCCTGCAGCATGCCCACCATAAATTTGCCGACGGGCTGGCACTGGTTGACCCACATGGTGACTATGGGCCTGGGGGCAGGCAAGATCCCTTTTTCTTCCTGCCTGTCCACGATCAAATAGAAAGGATGGTTGCCCTGCGGGCAGTATTCTTCACAGGCATAGCAGGTAGTACAGGCTTTCAGCACGAAAGAATCTTCACCGTTGACGATCTTGTGCCATTCTATTTTGGCCGAGGCATTATCTAAGGATATATACTGGCACCTGGTGAGGCAAGATATGGTTTTACACTTTGCGCACTTGTCCCGGTCGAATTGAAGCTGAGGCATAACGCGATAAACCTCCTATTCCCGAATTCGGGTAAATAGTATCATATTGAAGATATGGCTGCTATGTTAAATCCGCTGGCACTGCTTAAGCTGTGGCTAATTCATAATGCCGGGCCATCTATCTTAATGGCATTATTTGTTATTACCCTGATTTAAACGCCGGGATAATCTCAGCCCATGGCTGCGCTACTTTCGCCCATCGAGGATTAAATCACCGGCAATCCTGGCAGCTTTCCCGGCAGGGGCGCGGCATTTTTTAGCGGCATCGGCTTTGACAAATTCCAACTGATCGTTGGCATCGGCCAGGTTGAAGCTCCTGCCGAATATGTGGTGCTGGACGTCGCGGCAGTTGCAACTGCCGAACTGCTCCTCAAAACGCCTGCACAATTTACGTGCGGCTTTGGTGGTGCGCTGAACGGCACTAAAATCGTCGGGTTTATCACGGCCGAAGGCCAGTCCCAGCGCCATAATGGCGCCCATAACAGCGCCGCATGTTTCACCCCTGAGCGCAATCCCGGGCATGGCAGTGGCAGCCTTGAGTGTCTGCGTATCCTCCAGGCCGAACTGCTCCTGGAGTGCTAACAATGTTCCCTGTGCACAACTGCCGAAAAGCTCTTCATAATCCCCGGCTTTTTTTTCAAGGTGGTCCAGTGTTTCCTCTCTTGATTTTTCTTGAGCCATAGCGCGGTCCTCCATTTACGATTTAGGCCGAGATGCTTCAGTTTAGCTAAATAAGCGCGGGGTTTCAAGGTTTCACGGCCGACGACAGCGGCAGGGGGACAGGACAAAAGTACTATATGCTGCCAGCGGATATACATAAACTTTTTCTCAGGTTATGCCGTTTTACTATTTAAAGAACATAAAGGGGGATGGAATGAATAAAGCAACAATCACAGGCATGATACTGATAATAGTACTGATGGTTCCTGCAATGGCTTCCTGTTCCAGTGAAACAACACCTGCTGACAGCGGCGCCACTTACACGACTGCTGCCCAACCGGCGGTAGTGGTTACCAAGACAGTTCCGGTCGTAGTATACAAGCCCGCACCGCCCGTTATAGTGAATCCGCACCCTGCGCCTCAACCGCCGGCTAACTGGTTTCATAACTGGCACTGGCCGTGGCATCCGCGCCCCTGATGAATAAAGTGGGGATAATAAAGAGGGTGCTGCGAAAGCAGCACCCTCTTTATATTGCGGTTCAATGGTTAAAACGGCATGGCCTGTATGCCCCAGTATCCCAGGTAAGCAAAAATGACGTGCTTGGGTATCTCGCCTGCCGCAGCGAGCAGGATAAATTTCCAGGCCGGGTATTTTAGTACACCGGAAGCAATTCCCGCGACGTCAAACAACGGGTTCGGTATCAGCGCCAGCAGGAAGATGGTCCAGTTGCCCCATTTGGCCATCCAGCCCACCACCTTTTCGTAAGTTTTCGTATAGGGGATGGCCATCCTGCCGCTGTAGCCCAGCAGATAGCCGGTTAATTCACCTGTAGTGGCACCCAGGCCGGAGGCTATGCCGACCCATAATGGATCCCAGGGGTCGGGGGAGATAGCTCCCAGTGCGGAGGTCATGGCCAGTCCCGGTATCGGTATAATAAGTGTGGCGGAAGCCGCCGTGGACAGGATGAAAATACCCAGGTATTTAAGTCCGGCATAATGGGCCAGCCAGACAGAAAACTCAAATATATTTTTCCGCTGCCAGATTATGATAAAAAAGAGCGCGACCACAAAAACCAGTGTGATAAGCTGGAGAATCCTGTCTTTGCTCCAGAAACCCTGTGTAGTTTCCAGGGCCTCTCCGGGAATTTGGCCTTCGATCTTCTTCTCGTCGTTCTTCATATGTTTGGAAGCAGGGCGGCGTATTTTTCGGTCCTGCTGAGGCCGGCCTCTGATTGTATCAGCCAGGTCATCCAGCATAGCTCTATGGCCCGGTAGCCGGTTTTGGGCGCTAAGTTTTCTACCAGCAAAACAAAGTCTATATCATTTTCGGGATGCTTAATATGCGCCTTATCTAATATCGCATAAATCACTTTTTTAACGATCTTATCCGGCATAACAGTGTCTACGCCGCCCATCATACGCAGATACTGGTAGGTGTTGATGCCTACGCCGTTGATCTTCCCGATGGGATCATTCTCCCACCCCATGAGTTGAGCGGTTTTTGCCCAGTGAATCAGCGCATCACGGTCGTCTATCCTTTTAGTATCCTTAAGTGAGACCAGGTAAGCGGCTATTTCCTTTGCGACTTTCCACGAGCGGGCGTTCTTCCATATCTCCTTCAGCTTGTTATCATCAGCGCTGACAAGGTCCGACAGCGTTAATATAAGGCTGGTTTCCATGAGATTATGCCGGAAGAGCTCGACTTTGGGCACTACTGACTGGAAATAATTGAGCCCTATAGAGTCGAAGGCGGCGTCGACAACCATCAGCACCGTATTGCTATGCCACCTGGCGCCCGCAAGGCAGCGGTCGCAATGCTCACGCACAATCGGCACCCGGACCATGTAGCTGTCAACTACCTGTTTCAGGGTGGAAAGCTTTTTATTCGTATCCACTATTCCAGGCATATTTCATTCTATACGCCACCACCCGGCTATCAGCATCATGGTCAGGGCGACCCCGGCTATTACGGCGCCGGTCCAGCCCAGTAAGGACAAGGCAGTGACGATAACGCCGGCTATCAGTACCCCGCAAAAAATAGAAAAAAGGGAAGGGAGGAACTTCATTCCCATGATGAAGGCCAGTATGGAACCGGACCATGCCCCTGTAAGCGGCAGCGGGATACCTACGAAGATAGCCAGGCCAAGCCATTCATATTTTTGAATGGTCTTTTCATGCCGGCGCGTACGTACAAATACCCAGTCGACCAGTTTCTTGCCGGGTTTAACCAGGCTAACCAACCTGGCCAGCGAATCAAAGAAAAGCAGCAGGATGGGGACCGGCAGCATATTGCCCACGATGGATATAAACAGAGACCAGTACCAGGGCATGCCGAAGATGTGTATGCCTACCGGTATCGCCACACGCAGTTCAGCTATGGGCAGAGCTGCAATGAGCATTACTATTAGCTCGGGCGGTATTTTCAAGGATAGTAACTGTTCAAGCATGGTAAAAGATACCTGCATTAATAGTGTCCCATTATAACATCAAATTCATTGCGGACTTGTAAATAGATTTACGGGCTGTTGCACAATGATTATAATATGTTTTATTCTTAATACACAGAATGTAAAAATAAATTTGGTGGGGGGATAGCATGTCCGGACATTCTAAGTGGGCAACCATAAAACACCAGAAGGGTGTAGCAGATTCCCGGCGTGGAGCCATGTTCACCAAGTTCACGCGCGAGATTATCATCGCAACCAGGCAGGGTGGGGCCAGTCCTGAAGGGAATTTCCGCCTCAGGCTGGCCATCCAAAAGGCACGTGATAGCAATATGCCCAAGGACAATATCGAGAACGCTATCAAGAAGGGTAGCGGGGCAGCCGAAGGGACGGTCTTTATCGAGATGGTGATGGAAGGATATGGGCCGGCAGGGGTTGCTATATTGCTGGAAGCTGTGACCGATAACCGTAACCGGACGGTGTCGGAGATAAGAAGTACCTTTACAAAATACAATGGCAGCCTGGGTGAAAACGGCAGCGTCGCCTGGATGTTTGAGAATACCGGTGTGCTCATGGTTGACACTACCGGGATCGACCCGGATGAGTTCTCGCTCTTTGCAATCGATGCAGGCGCAAGGGACGTGAAAGAAGATAAAACTTTGCTTGAGATATACACAGATCCCAGGGACTTTGAGCAGGTGAAGCAGGTGATCGAGAAACGCAAGAAACCCTTGTCTGCCGAGGTCACAATGTTGCCCAAGAACACGGTATCCCTGCCGGAAAAGGAATCTTTGCAGACGGTTAAGCTATTAGAAAAACTGGAGGAGCTGGACGATGTTCAACGGGTCTTCTCGAACCTGGATTACAGTGATGCCCTGATTGAAAAGCTGAAGTCCGAAGCTTAATACTCATATCGGCGCGACTCCCCTAAACTTTACGGGCCAAGTTCAAGTTTTGATAAGTGATGTTTTAAATAGAGGAGGTTTTAGCGGCATCATGATTAAAAGGTTTTCTCATATAGCATTACTAATTATTTTGGCAGTTCCGCTGTTATTGACGTCATGTTTTTGGACATCTGTGCCCGGCCTTCCTGTGATCAACTCATTCAATGCAACTCCGGCGGCTGTGGCTGACGGTAGCCCGGCGGTGCTGGATTGGAACGTGTCCAATGCTACAGCCCTGATTATCGACCAGGGCGTCGGCAGCGTATCCTCAGCCGGCACCTCCGTAGTTATGCCGGCCGCTACTACCACCTACACGATCACTGCCGTAAATGCGGCGGGCGCCGTGACAAAATCGGTTACTGTAGCGGTAAACAGCGCATCCGTGACAACTACCCCTGTACCGGCGGCAATCCCTCCTGCAGGTCCATTGCCTCAGGGACCACCGGGCGACAGGGATTACATAGGTAGCACATATAATCATATCTATCATCATACCTGGTGTACAATTGGGAAAAATATCTCACCCCCGCATAAGGTTCATTTTGAAACGTGGCAGGCTGCCAAAACCGCAGGCTACCAACCTTGCGGTACATGTAGGCCACCGTTCTAACCCGGTTCTTCAATTAGGGATCAGTTAATGCGGATATTAGGTATCGACCCCGGCACCCTCAACATGGGATACGGCATTGTAGAGGAAAAAAACGGCGGCACGATCGCTATGGTAGTATGTGGGGTTATTTCCCTGCCGCAGAAGATGCCCATGGAGCAAAGGTTATATGCCCTGCATACGGAGCTGCTGAGAATAATCGCTGAATTCCGGCCTGAGGAGGCAGCCATTGAGGAGCCTTTTGTAGCGGGCAACGCGCGCTCGGCGCTGGCCATCGGCCGGGCACAGGCGGTAGCCATATTGGCCGCGGCACAGGGTGGATTGCCGGTCTTCCGCTACATGCCCACGCAGGTCAAGCAAATGGTAACCAGCTATGGCAGGAGCAGCAAAGACCAGGTGAAGCAGGTGGTCAAATTACAGCTGGGAGTCATGGACCTGCCGGAAGCCAGCGATGCTGCTGATGCGCTGGCTGTGGCCATTTGCCACCTTAACCAGAGGCACCTCAACGAAGTACTGAAGAGGGGATATTAAACCGGAAATATGATAGCTGCAGTAGAAGGAATCCTGGTAAGCAAGGGTAACAACTCCGTCATCGTAAAGGCGGGACCGGTCAGCTTTTTAGTCAATGTGCCCGGGGCGACCCTGGCCAGGCTTGGCCACCCCGGAAGCATTGTTTTTCTGCATACCCAACTGTACGTTCGTGAGGACAATCTATCGCTTTACGGCTTTTCATCACGTCAGGAACTGGCGCTTTTCGGGCAGTTGATTACAGTCAGCGGTATCGGGCCGAAGGTAGCACTGGCACTGTTGACCACCCTGAATGCGGAGCAGATTGCATCGGCTATTATGAGCAGTAACGCTGACCTGCTCAGCCAGGTACCGGGCATCGGTAAGAAAACCGCCGGCCGTATTATTTTGGACCTCAAAGGCAAGCTGGAGAAGGGCTGGGAGGGCGAGGCCATTTATGCCATCACAGAATCCGATAACGATGCTGTATCCGCCCTGACTGGCCTGGGGTACTCCATCAGGGAAGCTACCCAGGCACTCAGCAACATTAGCCAGTCAGAGAGTATGACTGTAGAGGATAAAGTAAGGCTGGCGCTGCAACAACTGGCTAAGCGATAAAATCCTTGAATTGAAGTCTTTATTGCCATATAATTATGCGCCGTCGCGGGACTTGGCCGCGTCGCCTCCGGGAAGGCATTTGCCTTCCCTCTACATATAACCCCTCTCTTATTTGAGGGAGGGGTGTTTGTCCGGCAATTTGGATTTTCCAAACTTGATTTTATAATTAGTTAGCCATGCCTATGTTCAAGATAGTATCTGATTTCGGGATGACCGGCGACCAACCGCAGGCCGTTGATGCCCTGGTGCGCGGCGCTCAGGATGGGTTACAACACCAGACACTATTGGGAGTCACGGGCAGCGGTAAGACATTCACCATGGCCAATGTGGTGGAGAGGTTGCAACGTCCGGCCCTGGTGATGTGCCATAACAAGACACTGGCCGCCCAGCTTGCCACCGAGTTCAAGGAGTTCTTCCCGGAAAACGCGGTGGAATACTTCGTCAGCTATTACGATTATTACCAGCCTGAAGCCTACATCCCCAGGACGGATACCTATATCGAGAAAGACACCGATATCAACGAGGAGATCGATAAGCTGAGGCATGCCGCCACCCGCGCATTGCTGAGCAGGCGGGACGTGCTGATAGTGGCCTCGGTTTCCTGTATATACTCACTGGGCGAACCGGATGAATACCAGAGCTTTGTGGTGAACGTTACCAAAGGACAGAAAATCGAGCGCAACAAACTGGTGCGCCGCTTCGTGGATATGCAATACGAGAGGAACGACTTCGACTTTCAGCGCGGCAGGTTCCGCATACGCGGTGATACCGTGGAGATACTGCCCGCCTACGAGGAGATTGCTATACGCATAGAATTCTGGGGTGATGTAATCGAGCGGATTATGGAGATTGACAGCCTGACCGGCGAACTACTGGCGGAGAAAGAGTCGGTGGATATATTCCCGGCCAAGCATTTCGTTACCTCGCCCGGCAAGCTGGAGCTTGCTATCCAGGATATAAAAACCGAGATGGCAGAGAGGGTGGCGGAGTTTGCGCGGCAGGGCAAGTTGCTGGAGGCGGCGCGCATTGAGCAACG
>CAIYTC010000106.1 GCA_903929005.1 uncultured Dehalococcoidia bacterium
AAGAACGGAAAGTAAGATTAAAAATTAGAAATAAAATATAAAAAATTTAAGAAAGAAAGATTAAAATTTTAAATTTTCCTATACCTTCATTCATGTCCTTGATTTTCCATCTTTTATCCTTGTCTTTCCTTTTTTTTTCCTTTTTTATTTTTATCTTTAATCTTTTCTATTTGCTTTTCGTTCTTATCTTTGCTTTTTTATTTTTTATCTTTGATATTTGCTTTTAGTGTTATTACGCTGGCGCCGATTATATTCGCTATTTCTTTTGCTTCTGCGAGCAGTTTGTTGGTTTCTTCGGCGTTGGCTTTTTTGGAGTCGCGCAGCAATCCAAGCCAGTACTTGGTTTCATTGGCGGATTTCAAGGCTATGGAAAAGAAGTTTACATATTCTTTTTTTGAGGCTGATGCCTGCGCTTCAACTATGTTGGCGCCTATGCTGGTTGCACTCCTGAGCAACTGCTTGCTGAGGATATTCGACGACTGGCCACCGGGCAGCCCATCAATATACTTGATTGTATGCAAGGCAAACAAATATACCCTCTTGTGGAAATCTTCCTTGAACTGCCTCTTTTCCTCAACACTCATTATTTTTACTTTTTACTTTTTACTTTTTCATTTTACATATATCCCAGTGCCCTTAGCTTCTGCATGGTAAAGGCCTTTTCTTTGTCCTGCGCCCGGCCGGACCTTTCGGCGATCCTGGTAACTTTCAGTTCGGCGATTATCTCGTCGGTTGTAGAAGCATCTGAATCGATGGTGTTGGTGCAGGGTTCGCAGCCAAGGCTGCGGTAGCGCTTGCCATCTTTGGCAAAGTACATGGGATGCGCCGGCAGGTTCTCCTGCTTCATATATTCCCACACATCCAGCTCCCGCCAGTGCAGGATGGGATGCACACGCGTGTGCGTCCTGGCATCGGTGATGCTCTGGTACTGGTCCCACATTTCCAGCGGCTGATTTTTATAATCCCATTTGAATTGCTCGTCGCGGGGCGAAAAATAGCGCTCTTTGGCGCGTATGCCGTGCTCATCGCGCCGTATGGCCAGTATCAGGGCGTCGAACTGGTTGGCGTCCAGGCACTCTTTGAGCGCATCGGTCTTCATGGTGGTGCAACACTCAAACTTGCCGTCCTTGGGGCCGAAGCCCCTGGCCACTGCTTCTTTATTTTGCGCCACGATCAGGTTGAATCCCCATTCTTTGGCCACGCGGTCGCGGAATTCGTACATGGCCTTGAATTTGTAGGAGGTGTCGATGTGGATCACCGGGAAAGGTATCTTGCCGAAAAAGGCCTTGTGGCACAGCCATAATACGGCCGTGCTGTCCTTGCCGGTGCTCCATAGCACAGCCGGGTTCTTGAATTCGGCATAGGCCTCGCGGATAATGTAGATGCTCCTGTTCTCCAGGTCATTTAGTTCAGACATTTTGCAATACTCCCAATCTTTATTTGCCCTTACATGTAGCCCAGCGCCCTCAGGCGCTCCTTAACGCGCTCCTCATCTTCCTTGCTGAAGGGTTCAGCCGCGGTCTCCTCTTCGGTTATCACCTCGCGCATTACATAGGTAACATATCCTGATACCGAGGAAAACCCCGTCCCTTTGATGCGCTCCTCGATCTTCTTAAACAGGATAGCAGGTATGGAGACCGTGGTGAATTTCTTTTCATCACCTGTCATAATGGCCACCTCCGTTTATTCGAATAATAATCAATTGCTGCATGATTCAGCTTATCTCACCTTTCATATAGGCCTGCGTCCGCTTCTCACGCGGGTTATTGAGTACGGCTTCGGCAGGCCCGTGCTCGATCAGCTCACCCATGTAGATGAAGATGATGTAGTCCGCTACCCGGCGCGCCTGCCGCAGGATATGCGTCACCAGCACGATGGTATAGTTCTTCTTAAGCTCATTGAAGGTCCTCTCTATATGCTGGGTAGACACGGGGTCCAGGGCTGAAGTAGGCTCATCGGCCAATATGGCTTCTGGCTCTACCGCCAGGCCCCGGGCCAGGCACAGCCTCTGCTGCTGCCCTGCCGACAGCCTGACCGCCGGGCTGCCCAGCCTGTCCTTGACCTCTTCCCACAGCCCTACCGTCTTAAGCTGCTTCTCCACCATCTGGTCCAGGTCACGGCGGCTATAAGAACCGTGCAGCCGCGGGCCGTAAACTATATTATCATATATCGACATGGGCAGCGGGAAGGGTTTCTGGAACAGCAAGCCCATTTTTTTCCTTATCTCCGTGGGATCAACCGACGTATCATTGTAAATATCGGCGCCGTCCACCAGCACGCTCCCGCTGACTTTCACTCCTTCCTTGAGATCGATAAGGCGGTTAAAGCAGTTGAGCAGGGTGGTTTTGCCGCAGCCCGAAGGGCCGATTATAGCGGTGATCTGCCTGTCAGGCACGTCTACGGTAACGTTTTTCAATACCTCTAATTTTCCGTAGCTTACGCTGAGGTTGCGCACGCTGATGTGACTCCGGCCATTCTCTAACATTTTATCTCACTATATATTTATTGTATTTATTGGTCAGGAACCTTGAAACCAGGCTAAGTGTAAGCACGATAAGCAGCAGTATGACGGCGGACGCGTAGGCCCGCTCCTGCACCAGCGGGAAGGGGGTGCCTATCTGGAAAAACACGGCCAGCGGCAGGGAGGCCACCGGGTCAAAAAGCGATTGCGGCAGGCTGTCGGTGTAACCGGCGGTAAAGAGCACCGAGGCGGCATCGCCGATGCCGCGGCCAAAGGCCAGCAACATGGCGCTTATGATGCCCGGGAAAGCCTGGCGGCAGACCACGCGGGTTACGGTTTCCAGCCGGGTGGCCCCCATGGCATAGGATATCTCTTTAAGTTCGGCCGGCACCATCCTGATCACTTCATCCATGGCCCTTATCATGATGGGGAGTTCCAGCAGGGACAGCACGATAATGCCTCCCAGCAGCGAGGCCCGCATACCCAGGTAGAGCATGATGATAAAGCCAAAGACGCCGTAGACTATGGAGGGCACACCCCAGAGCACATCGAGGGACAACCTGATGGCGCGGGACAGCTTGAAATTCCTGATATAGTCCCTCTGCAGGAAAAGCGCTACAGGCAGGGCCAGCACCAGGGCTATCAATGTGCCTCCCAGCGCCAGGTAAAGCGAGCCTACTATGGCGTTGAGTATGCCGCCCCCGCCGCCCAGGTAGTAGCCGCCCCTGGGAAGCTCAGTTACCATGGCCCAGGTCAGGGCGGGCAGGCCGCGGTACAGCACGACAATGAACACGACGAACAGCGTTGAAATGACAGTTGCGGTCGCCGCTATCATCAGCACCTTGAAAATATTCTCCTCTGTCCGGCGCCGGTTAAATGCCATAGTTAATCTCCAGCTTTTCAAGTATGAAGCCCGCGCCGATATTGAACAGGAAAACCAACGGGCTCCTCCAGGCGGCAAGGGGGGTCGGCGCACTGGCAGTGGCATTGTGGGCCGCTTCGCTGGGCCAGG
>CAIYTC010000107.1 GCA_903929005.1 uncultured Dehalococcoidia bacterium
AATCGTTCCTCACCCTGTCGGCGGTATTAGTCCCGACGAAGTCAAAGGTAAAGCAGATAGTATTTTTGAAAATTTGATCGGCCAATTGCTTGAATAATGATATAAAAGCAAGCTAAAGGTCTTGAATTAGCGGGAGTGTCAAAATGAAAAGGAAGTTAGCCTCGGGGATAGTAACCGTAGACGATTCTATCGAAGCGATAAATAATTTGTTTGTTGAAAAGCAGTGGAGCGATGGATTACCGATAATTCCGCCAACGGTGCAGGCAGTTGAAAAGATGCTGACCGGCACAAAAAGAGAACCAGCCGAAGCAGTAGCTATCATTCCACCATGTTGGGGTGAGGCGACCGTAGAAAAAATTGCTATCAATGCAGTGATGGCCGGGTGCCTTCCTGAATATATGCCGGTGATTATAACTGCAATTGAAGCGATGGCAGATAAAAGATTTCGGCTCGGCGAGATTCAACCCACTACACACCCGGTTGCTCCTCTTATTATTGTTAACGGACCTATAGCCAAAAAGCTGGACATTAATAGTAAATCAGGAGCCTTTGGACCGTGCTGGCGAGCTAACGCTACTATAGGGAGGGCTATCAGGCTAATCCTTTTGAACATCGGCGGGGCATTCCCCGGCAAGCTTGACCTGTCTACCCAGGGGCAACCAAGTAAATATACTTATTGTATTGCTGAGAATGAAGAAGATAGCCCGTGGGAACCTCTACACGTCGAGAAAGGGTTTGATGCCTCCACCAGTGCAGTCACGGTAGTGGCAGCTGAAAACCCTCATAATATCAATGATCCTGTCGCGATCAGCGGTGAAGAGCTTTTAATATCGATAAGCAGCGCGGTAATGAATACGGGCAGCAATAACGTTTTGTTTCAGGAGGGCAGCCCGGTTATAGCTTTTTGTCCGGAACATGCCGCAACAATAGCAGCCAGCGGTTTTTCCAAGCGTGATGTAAGGGATTATATTTATGAGAACAGCAAAATTCCTTTGAAAAGGTTTTATCCAAGGGCAATAGAGAAACATTATCCCGGCCGGGGTAAAAATGAGATGGTTCCCATAACTGCCCGTAAAGAAGACTTAATCATCATTGTAGTAGGCGGGACAGGCAAACATTCCGCCTATTTACCCGCTTTTATCCCGCCGTCATTAACGAAAGCGATAGCGGAATAACGCATATCTTTATAAACAATAGGACTAAACAAAGATCTAATAAGTAGCAGCTAAATGAAAATAGCTAATTCAGGGCTTCGTAAGAAGCTCGCGTAAAGCCCCGCACCTTTTGCGCAACTCTTCCTTTGTGCCGCGGAGAGCATGCAGTTGTTCGCGGATTGGCAGGCACCTGATACACACAAAAGTAGGCCCTGCGTTCTTCATAATAGTTTCAATATTATTTTTAAAACTTACGATATCCTCGAAGTCATAGACATTAAGATACCCTGCTCCGCTAGCCACAGTTGTGAAACTTAGTTTAGTGCCTGCGGGAATAGGATGCCCCCCGGTGGTCAGATATACTCCGTTCTGGAAAACGAAGTGAATCAGGTTGGGAGGGGCCATATTAGCAATAGTCATTAAAC
>CAIYTC010000108.1 GCA_903929005.1 uncultured Dehalococcoidia bacterium
CGGCGAAACTACGCAGGAAATAGGGGATATTAGCCTGACACCGCTGGTAAAACTAACTTTTACCTGGGTGCAGATCAAAGGGGCGCTGTCTTTTCATGCGGTCAAGCAGCCGGCCTATCTAATTGTCTCTGTTGCAGGGCATGAGCGGGTATACAGGATCAGTGGCAAAGAGATTTCCTTTGAGCAGCTAATGTCGGAATGTCCTGGTCTCAGGGCAAATCCTGTTGAGAGCCGGCATCTTCGGCCGATGTGGCATTATTAACCGGCACCGCGCCGGTGCGCCTGTAACGCGGCAATCTCCTCCGGGTAAATTTTCGCTGCCCGGTCGACCACAGGCCGGTAAAGAATTTAGTATCGAGTTCATGCAAGTAATCAGCCGAATTCAGCAGGTCACGGGAAGTGGCATGCTCAAAATAGGCTACCTCAACGTGCTTGCCCATATTTTTCACTGCCTGCAGCGTATAACCGAAATCCGAATCGCCGCTGACAAGTATAGCAATGTCGTATGAGTTGTTGGCGGCAAAATAAAACAGGTCGGTGGCCAGCATTACATCTATGCCTCTCTCGACGGGTATCCCCTGGGAGAGCTTGGTCGTGCCCAGCCTCAATTCCAGGTAGGGAGTTTTGCGCAGCGTTTCCAGGAACTCCTGCTGCTCACGGGAACCTTCGGACCTCTGTGTGGAGTCCTGCAGCACATTATAGTAATAAGTCCTGATCAATTGGCGCGATCCGCACAATTTATTGGTGAACTCCGCAAAATTCAGGTCGACGCGCTTGAAATTATTCTTCAGGGAATGGTATAGATTGCTGCCATCAATGAATATGACAACCCGGTTGTTCATAAGATCCTCCTCGTGATGTTCCCCCGCCCATAAAATATGGCGAAACATATATGCTCAATTTACTTCAGTTGCTATTATACTTGAATTGTACAATGAGTGTATATCAGGGCGCTATATTGGCGGCTTTCTCGGCCCTGTACCAGAGCCTATAGCCGTCCGTTATGAACTCTACGTTGCCACGGTGGGCGGTAATGAAAATGTTGCTGTTTTCCAGGACGGCGTTCAGCCGGTCAAGGGTCTCCCGGTGGGGATGGCCGAACCTGTTAACGGCGCCGGCCGATATAACTGCCGCCGAAGGTTTAACGATAGCGAGGAATTCGTCGGAAGTTGATCCCCGGCTGCCGTGGTGGGCGACCTTTAGTACGCTGCTGCGCAGGTCTGCGCGGTTGCCGGCCAGCAGCATTTCGGCGTCCATACCTATGTCGGCCGTCAGCAGGAAACTGACATCTCTATAGACGAGCCTGAGCACTATGGAGTTATTGTTGATATCATCGTATGTGCCGGTCAACAGTGCCGGTGGAGGATTGAGCACGTCCAGCCTGATATCCCTGCCCAGGCTGAACTGGTGGCCGTCATGCAGTGTGTACAACCGGACATGACATGTGTTCAACGCATTAATTATTTCGGTTGGCAGCAGCGCCTGGCTGGATGAAGGTGGTAGTCCCGCCGAGTTTATTGCGTATTTGTGCAACAGGTCAAGCGTGCCTGAAATGTGGTCAGCTTGAAGCTGGGTGAGGATAAGCAGGCCGATACTCCTGTCCCAGAAGGGGAGGGTTTTACCGAGTTGTGTGCCGGTGGATATGGGGTCGGGCCCGCTGTCGACCAGGATATTTTGCCCGTCAGGCGTCCTTATCAATATGGCCTCACCCTGGCCGACATCGAAAACGGTTACGTGGAGGTTGCCGTCCGGCAGCATGAGGATGCCTATTGAAATTAGTATATTGGCAGTTAGCAGGATGGCCAGCAGCCAGGGTACAAAGGGTCTGAATGTAGCCAGCCGTAGCGTTGAAAAATAGCCGTAAGCGTTCAGATAGAGGTTTTTAATAAAACCTATTATGGCCTGCCGGTAATGCAGGCACAGCAGCAGCCCGGCAAGTACCACGTAGTAGATGATGGCCTGCCACGGCTGCAATTGAACATTCTGTATATACGCTACCGGGATGGAGCTGAAAATCTGCACCACCCATAGAAAGTAGCTCAGCAATAGCCAGGCCAACCACCCAATCACAATACCGAGTGGCTGCCAGATGATTCCCGCCAGGGAGGTTAGCATGGAGGTTATCATGATGCCGGGGAAGGAAGGCATGGCGAATATGGTTGCCGGCGCGCTCACCAGCGAAAAAGCGTGGAAATTCATGGCTGTTATGGGCCAGGTGGCGGCTACCGCGGCTATCGTTGCCCCGAAGCTGATGACCATGAAGCTTTTCAGGTAGTACATGTATTTGCTGTCTTTACCGGCCCGCAGCGGACCTGCCGAAGCGGTTAAATATGGTGTTATATATACCAGTCCCAGCATCGACAGGAAGCTTAATTGAAAGCTCACGTCGCGCAGCACCGCGGGGTCAACGTCCGCCATCAGAGCCCCGGCCAGCGCCAGGGCAGCCGGGCCGCTACGCTGGCGTCCCAGCAACTCGGCCAGCAGGAAGACGCTGCCCATGATCGTTGCGCGCACCATGGTGGCAGGCAGGCCGGTCAGCATGGTATATAACCATATCAGGGCCAGGGATATCCATATGTATAGACCGTTTTTCCGGCCGAAGAGCCAGATTGTCGCGGTAAATATCATTCCCAGCACGATGGTCAGGTTCATGCCCGAGATGGCGATCAGGTGGGTTGTGCCGGTTGCGTAGAATGACTGCAGCAGGGAATCCGGCAGGCTGCCCCGCAGGCCCAGCAGTATCGCAGAGGCCAGTGAACCCTGCGGTTCCGGCAGGCAGGCTGACAGGCTTTCGGCCAGGCGCTCCCGCAGCCCGTAGATCCAGGCCATGGGGGCAATGCCCCCGCCGGTATCCAGCAACTCTGCACCGGGGAAGTAAATTACGGAATAGATGCCCTGGTTGGCCAGGAAATTATTATAGTCGAAATCTTCGAACGGCTGGGGTTCCTGCGGCTTTCCGCGCAGCTCAAGCAGGTCGCCGTAATGATATTGCCGGTAAAACGGCACATGCACCAGGGCGTTGCCGGTTATCTCTGTAACATTGCCGGATATACTGATTTTGGAGGCGGAGAATTTGAATTCCAGCGACGAGCCCTTTTTTTGCGGATAGTCGGACACACTGCCTGTGATCTGTGCGTCATCCCTGCCGTTGTAATACTGCAGCATCGTGCTGTCCACCGTATGCAGGGAGGATTGGTACCGCAGTGCGCCACCGGCCAGGGCCAGCAGGCAGACGGACGCAATAATAAGCGCCCTCCTGTGGCGGCGGATAAAGATGGCGCACAGGAAAAGTGGCGCAGGCACAGCCAACAGCCATATGGGCCAGGCCGTAAGCGGGCCTATCAATATACCGGTTAAGAACGCGGCGCTGATGTAAAGCAGGGGCATGGGGGGTTAGTCCTCGACTGTGGCGTAATCGCGGATTTTATCCACGGTTGATTTACCGAAACCCCCGATTTTAAGCAGGTCGTCAATGCTGCGGAAAGGGCCGTTCCTGGTGCGGTAATCAACGATCAGCCTGGCCCTGCCCTCGCCTATGCCCGGCAGGGCCTGCAATAGCCACGTCTCTGCCCGGTTGAGGTCGACCTTCTGTGGCCGGGCAAGTTCGCCTTTTCCCGGTACATAGACAGACAGGCGGGCTATGTCCGCGTTGTCTGAAACACCGGCGGCCGATACCAGTGCGGTCAAAGTATCGCCGGCCCGGGTAGTATATATGCCGGGACGGGCTACAGCGCCGCTGATAGAAATATCCCCGGATACGTTGGGCTGCTGCATGTCATCCAGTGTTATCTCTGCAGGCTGCAGCCGTGACAGCCGGATGGAGAAGAAGATGATACCCGTGATAAGACAAAGTACCAGGAATACTGCTATAATAAGCCACATCTTTTCACGGATACCCGTCATTGCCGTTCCCCCTTAATTGTGTAGTTATGGCGTGTGCAGTGGTAGAATTTTAACACATATGGATAATATTAAGACGATTACAGTAAACAAAAAGGCTTACCATGATTACCATATCCTGGAAAGCTATGAGGCCGGCATTGTGCTCAAAGGCTCGGAGATTAAATCTATCCGGATGGGCCGGGTCAATATCAGGGATGCCTATGCCAGGCCGGATAAAGGCGAGTTGTGGCTGTATAACTCGCATATCTCCGCTTACCAGGCGGGAGGATTCAATACGCATGAGCCCGACAGGCGGCGCAAGCTTTTGATGCACCGCAACCAGATCGCCGAATTAGATGGCCTGGCCAGCCAGAAAGGTTTGACTCTGGTGCCGCTGAAGATATATATTAAAGGGGGTATCGCCAAGCTGGAAATCGGCGTGGGCAGGGGCAAAAAGCAGTACGATAAACGTGATGTCATGGCCCGGCGTGATACCGAGCGTGAGATAGGCCGGGCTATGAAGACAGGGACCCGCAAAGCACGTTAACAACTTAATATTTATGGGGGCGCGTGGCTTCGACAGGGAAGAGCCTACAGTACGGCAGGCCGAGGCGCCATCTACCTCGTTAATCAGGTGGCAAAAATCAACTGCCAACGAAGCAGTTCCAGTAGCAGCCTAAAAGGCCGCTCGTCCAACCTTTCCTCGTCCCGGTGGGATTGGATTGGGCGACGAAATGCCGGGGTGCAA
>CAIYTC010000109.1 GCA_903929005.1 uncultured Dehalococcoidia bacterium
CCATGGATGAAGAAACCAAGCAACTTATCATGAACCTGGTAAACAAGCTGGAGGAAAAGCCAGATAAATCTGCCGGAGGGACTCCTCCCAATTCCAAAGGTCCTCTACCAAATCCTCAAGGTACTGGAAATATGAGGGGATTGAACTGTTCAAAACTTCAGACTATGCTTGTGCCGGATCCTCATTTCTTCAGGAAGCTGATGGGGATAGACATCTGAGCAAATCACATGGCATTACGTCACTGACGATGAGATTGCTTCGCTTCCTGCCACAGCTTCGGCTCGCAGCTTCGGCTCACCGCAATGACAGAGTTGCGAGGAGTTCGCCCAAAAATGTCATTGCGAGGAGCCCGCAGGCGACGAAGCAATCCTATGCTTAACATGGGCCGGTCCCCACAAAACAGCAGCTATTGACACAAAGCTGTCACAAGCTACTTGTACAATGAATATATATAAAGGAGTGTGATAAAACTATGGAATTAAATCTTAAGGATTACCTGTCCAAAATCGAAATCGGGGAGACGCAGCAGTTCAAAAACATTACTGTTGTGCCGCTGTTTTACGCAGACGCGGGCAAGGTCGATTACCTCACCTTAAAGGAAGCCCTGGATAAAAAGGTCATTAGCATTAACGAGGTCAGCGCGGGCGGGTCGGTACCCGAGCTTGTCGTGGACGTCAACGCCGACGTCAACGTGCTGATCCTCGATGGCGAGGAACTGTTCGGCGCCAAGCAGAACAGGATACTCAACTCCAGCGTCATTCTCTGGGGAAAGTCCAGGACCACTGTTCCCGTAAGCTGTACCGAGCAGGGGCGCTGGCGCCATGTTTCAAAATCGTTTTATGACTCTGATCATGTGGCTAACTACCCCGTGAGGATGGCAAAACACGTGTCGGTTTCACATTCGCTGCGTGCCAGGCAGGGTTACCGCTCCGACCAGGGTGAGGTTTGGGCTGGCATATCTGACCTGCAAATGAAAGCAAATGTACAATCAAGCACCTTCGCTATGCGGGACGTTTACGAGAGTAAAAAGAGTGAGCTTGACGGGTATCTCAAGATGTTTGAACACAGGCCCGGCCAGAGAGGCCTGCTTGTCTTCATCAACGGAGAGGTAGTCGGGCTTGACATCGTTTCACGGGACTCAGCCTACCGCGTTTACCACGACAAACTTTTAAGAAGCTACTGCATCGACGCTGTATACCGGTCCAAGCAGGATAACCGGGAACCGGACTCCGCTAAGGCGAAGGAGTTTCTTGAGACTGTCTCCACCTGCAATCAATCGGAGTATAAATCGGTGGGCAGGGGAGACGACCACCGCTTTGAGGGTAACGGGTTTACCGGCGCCGCGCTCGAGGTCGGGGGCGAAGTGCTTCACCTAACATTTCTCAGCACAGTTAAATCGTAGAAGTCAGCCGGCCATCATGGGGAGGCACAGCCTATGAATAGTCTATTACAAGCTAAAATTGTTGACCTATAGGAGGACAAAGGCAGATTATGAAAAAGAACATTAATACCGGTGAACTGGTTATCAATTACCTGGCAAGCTGCGGGAAGCAAGAGGTCGATACGCTGGACCTGGTAAAAGCCGTGATTCCCGGCTGTCATAGCGGGGAAGATATGGATAAGGCCTTCGGCAGTATACTGCCGGTGCTGACCAACCTGCAATCGGGCGGCCTGGTCAGGCTATCCACCGAGGCCATCCCGTCAACCGGCTTTGTGCCAAAGCTGATACATATCCTGCCCAGGATGAAAAAGGCGGCGGACAGGCTCATGCAGGGTGAAATCAGCGGGGGTAAAGCCGGCGGCAGCCCCAAAGGCCGGACGGAAACGGGCGAAAAACCCGCAGCGGAAGCTGCTCGGGGAAGCCATAGCGGCAGGGAACGCAGGGAGGATGCCATCAGCGCCAGGTTTAACGCTTTCGCAGACCTCTTCGAGAAAAAGAGCAAGCTGATATGTATCAGGGGTGAATGGAATCGCCTGATAGCATCAATAGTCTACTCCGATATCGAAGAGGAAACCGGTTTCCGGGCCTGCGTGAAAGCGTTCGTAAACGGGTTGATCTGGCAGAGGCGCCAGGAACAAATAGGACCCGGCAACGAACCTGCCGGGAAGCAGGCCCAGGCAGAACCGCAGATACGGCCGGAACTCCTCAGCCTGATCGATGAAATAGTCCAGGCCGACGAGGAGAAGAACGGCGCCTTGAAGGGCAGCAGGAAGAACCGCGGGATCGCAGGCGCTGCCGATGCCCCGCTGGTGCGCCTGGATCGTGACGAGATAAGGGATTTCATGCGCTGCCTGCACAATCTGCGCGACGAGATACAGCCGGGCCGGCTCTGGCAGGACGCCGTGAGCAGGTTCCTAACTGAGTTGCTGCAACGCCTGCCGGTCTATGAGGCCTGCATGGAATCGTTCCGGGCCGGCATCATCTGGCAGATGCACCGCAAAAAGCTTGAAAGTTGAGCTTTGGAAGTTTGAAAGAGGCAAGTTTGTATATATAGTTCGACTCAATATTTACAAACTACAATACTTTGTATACATTATCCGGAAGATGCCAACAAACTGCGAAGGTTAAGAAGATACAAACCGATGTAAGTTGCGGAATCAAGACCGCTTATCTTCCCTTTCCATAATATTTTGCGATCCTCCGCCTGTCTTCCGTCTCCTTGTCCCCTTTAAAATATATTTCCACCAACTCGATTTTATCCTGCTTTTCAAAGTATGCGTATATCACTCTTATCCCGGATTGAACTCCCTTGCCGGGCAATGACCTGCAGGCAAATTTTTTCGCTTTGAATAATTTTGGATCGTCTATGGATAAGCCGATGATCTGGAAGATCCCCCGGTTATCTATCTTTAACTTGTGATAAAGGAACAGTTGCTTGTCAACAAATATTTCCAGGTCATCCCTGATAGTTCTGAATCTCTTCCCGAGCTTCCCCAGTTCTTCATCGAATTCAGGCAGGCGGGAAAGATTCTTAAACACGCCCATCAGGAATATTCCCTCACGGAATATAAAGATGTACGGTAAAAGACAGATTCATACTCGATGATTTCGCCGCTTGCCGTAGTCAACCAGGGGACATCATTATGGGAATATTCGCTTATCTGAGCGGCATTCATTTCAGACAGCTTATTCAAAATACCATTTATTAACTCGACCTCATTTGCCTTCAATCCGGAGAGATCGGCCTTCCTCAAAGGCAGGTATTTAGTCTGAGGGTAATCAAAGTAGTTATTCTGTACCTTGACGATATCGTTGTCAGAGATCATCTTTTGGACTACCTTTTTAAATTCTAAAGGCGTTGGCCCGTAATGATTTTTGATATAAGTAGCTCCGATCAGTTGTTCCTCGTACTTTTCGTAAAAATCGAAGTCGATGAAATACAGGAGCTTGTAGATCACCGTTTCGCCGATATTCGGCTTCGAACCTACTTTATTCAGGATATAGATCAAGATTTCCCTGAACTTTGCCAAATTCTTTTGCGGAACGTTAATCCGCGTCCTGGGTCCTATTTTTTTGCCGGGATTCTTATTTTGCAGGATTACCTCCGGTTCATCCCGAAGGCAAATCAGCTGATCGACAGAAACATTGAATATTTCGGACAGCTTTAATAAATCATCCGAGGACACCTTCCTTTCTCCAGCCTCAATCTGTGTAATAGTTGGACGCGAAACCCCCAGCATATCGGCAAGCTTCTGCTGGCTTATCCCGATGTTTGCTCTCAATGCTTTTATTCGCTGATTAATTTCAGTCATGACATTCCCCAATTTCTATTTGAAACATGAGATATTATATCTCAATGTATGAAAATATGTCAATTAATTGTTAAGATATCTAACATAGTAATTTTCTTAATCGACTGTGCACCAGAAACAGCCGCCGCCGAAGGCTGCCGGGCCGGCTCTGGCAGGACGCCGTGAGCAGGTTCCTAACTGAGTTGCTGCAACGCCTGCCGGTCTATGAGGCCTGCATGGAATCGTTCCGGGCCGGCGTTATCTGGCAAGCGCACCGCAAAAAGCTGGAAATCTAAGCTTAGGAAATATAATATACTGCTCCCCAGTAAGTTGGTCGGGTTGCTTAAAAGATAAAATTGCCGGCACTGGGGAATTGAGTAATCAGCTAAGATTGATTACAATTGAGAATTATAGGTGTATTATTTTGATATATATCGGAAAGGACCGGGAGTAAAGAAATGCATCACACGATAAAGGCTTTCGTTTATAAGGGTGATGACTATTATGTGGCCGAGTGTCACGAGATAGCGGTAGTCACCCAGGGGAAGACATTGGACGAGACTATTGCCAATTTAAAAGAGGCAGTGGCGCTTCATCTTGAAGGAGAAGATCCCGCTGATTTCGGCCTGGTGCCGAATCCGTCGCTTCTTGTAACCCTCGAGTTGGAGCCGTCGATTGTCGCCTAAGCTCAAGCGTTTATCTGGAAACGAACTGCATTCCCATTTTTATAACGAATAAGCTGAAGTCATAATCAATTATGCAGTGATATTTGAGCCGGTTGAAAGGGGTTAACTAACATGTCTTTTGTCTATTTAGAACCCTTCGGCCCCCCGGCGCAGCAGCGGTTGAGCCGGCTCATCACCTCCGCTAAAGGCAGTGACCCCCTGTCCCCGGTCACTGTGATAGCGCCTTCGATGTATGCCGGGCTGTCGCTGCGGCGGGCTCTGGCCAGGCAGGGCGGCCTGGTAAACGTGCGCTTTATGCCGCTGGCCCGGCTGGCCGAATACATAGGCGTATCCCGCATGGCTCAGCAGGGAAAAACCCCGTTGTCCCCCATTCTAAAGCTGGCGGCAGTGCGGCATTTCGCTGAAAAGATGGCCGCCAAAGGACCCCTGGGCGCCGTTGCCGCCCACGCCCCCCTGCACAGTTACCTGGCAGGCATCTTCGATGATCTCGCCATACTGCCCGAGGCCGATCTGTCCATGCTGGAAAGCAATAACCCCGTCACCCAACAGGTGGTTGAATGGTACCGCTTATATCGCAGCCTGCTGGGGCAGCACTATGACCGGGAGGAACTCACCCGGGCCGCAGCCGCCGCGGTATCCAAAGGTGAAGCGGCCAGCGTGCTGCGGGATATGGGGTTCATCGTATTTTACTTAGCCGCCGATCTGTCGCCGGCTGAATCGTCATTGGTCTCGCTCCTCGGGCAGGATAAATTGTCTGCCGTGATCCTCGGGCTTACCGGTGAGCAAGATGTTGACAACGAGGCTTACATACTTGCCGGCAAGTTGGCGCCGGCCCTGGGAAAAGCTGAATCCACTCCGCCACAGCCCGGCGGGTCAGGTGTTTGCCACATCGCCGTCGCGCCCGATGCCCATGAAGAGGTGCGCCATATAATCCGCTGCATCGTCCGCGATGCCGAGCAGGGCATCCCCTTTCACAGGATGGCCATTTTGTCCCTCAATACCGAGGTCTACTCCTCGCTGGCCAAGAACCAGTTGGAGATGGCGGGCATCCCGGTAGCCGGTCCCGACCCGCAACTGCTCAGCGACACGCCCGCCGGCAAGCTTGTTTTGTATATGCTTGAGGCGCTGAATACCGGCCTGGCCCGCGAGAGCGTAATGCGCTGGCTGGCGGAGTCGCCGGTTTATATA
>CAIYTC010000110.1 GCA_903929005.1 uncultured Dehalococcoidia bacterium
AATTCCTTTTTCTGCAATAGAAGCTTGAGCGGCATCCAGCACAGGTAGCCGGTCAACAGGGCCACGTTAACCGCGTAATAATAGGCGGAGCGCCGCATGGCAAGGGCCGAAAGTAGTATGACCACGCTCCAAATTAGCAGCAACGTTTTATCCGGCCGGCCCCTTTTTATTACCTGGTATATCAATACGCCTATCGCTATAAGGCTGAAGAAAAAAGCCAGCATATAGTTGCCGGCAGCCACCGCAAAGGTGAAATTTCCCTGCTGAATAAGCAGCGGCTGCATCTCCATGATAGTTGTGTCGATGTGCCAGGTGAACATATTGGCTATGCTGCCGAACATGCTTTGCAACATGGCCGGGCTGGCTATGGCCAGCGCCGCCACTCCCAGTATCCCAGTTCCCAGGATAAACAACGGATAAATCAACGGACTCATTTTCCGCTTATTGGCCACCCCTGATATAACCGGCAGCAATATGGATACCAGCAGGCCGATGACCAGCGACGTCACGGTCAGCAGGTTACCCATCCAGGGCACATATAGTACCAGGCTTGCCCCAAATAAACAGACCCCCAGGACGCCAAGGTAATCAAGCGGATGCCCATTCAGATGGTCTAAAACAGCCTGCACCACGATGTAAAGGAAGAGTATTAACGCGAACAACAGGGCCCCCGCCCAGGTGAGCATATACAACCAGAGAAATACTCCGCTCAATAAGCCATATATGACCGGCATGCCGATCCCGCTCCAGCCGCCGCGGACCATTTCAGCCAGGCGTTGGCCTTCTCCTGCTTTTATGGCCAGGAAAACAAACATCATCAGGCCGGTGGAGAACAACACTTCGGCTATGTGATGGTCGGTATATCCCAGCAGCGAACGGTTTAAAAACTCCCCGGGTATTACCGCCAGCAAGCCTGCCGCCAATAAACCCATCCACTTACTGCCCAGCGCCCTGCCTGTGAAAAATACAGCCAGCACGGTCAATACGGCCAGAAACGGCGGTATGTAAACGGCTATCACGTCCACCGTGTGCTGGTTGGCCTTCCCCAGGCTTATCAGCCAGATGATGGCGCCCATAAAATAAGCAAAGAAATCAGGGTTGGCGCCGGTCAACACGCCGGCGGGATAGCGTGAATAGGGGTCGAATTGCGTCAACTGGGGGAAATGCTTCATCAGGTTGTCTACCAGGCGCATGTAATAATACGCGTCCACACCCGTCATCTTGACCCAATCCCCGACGAATACCTGGTTGTAAGGCAAGGCTACCCGCAGCCAGAGCGCCAGCGCCACGATTATTATGAGCAGCAACAGGACGATGGCCCATGACGGTACCTTCTTAAATATCATAAGCTGTAACCTGACTTAGATTATAGCCCCCGGTCCTATGCGGTATCAAGAAGACGCTGCCTGGCGGGCGGCAGCAACGGGTATGACTTTCATAATACAGATGACGGAGCAGTATCAGTTGCCTCCGGATGATTCAAGCGAGGTTATTTTGTGCCTGACAAAATTGACAACCTCTCCTGCTATAGCACATGCTTCAACGGCGGCCCGGGACGTATATACATTGGCCGGAATGCCATCAGGCAGCCCATTCGGATACCTTGTGCTAACATAGAAGCCATCAAGTATGGACCAAACCTTTACCTTCTCCGCAAATTCCCCGTCGAATCCGGCGGCCGCGCTGCACAGCCTCTCAACAGAGTGCCCTAAAACTATTTCCTCTCCCATGGCATATAGAAACGCTTTCAAAGCCTTTTCCCCCACCTGCTGCGCCAGGAAGCAACTAATGTGATAACCACCCCTCCCCGCCAAATCCTCTGCCCATTTAAGGTCCTCTACCGCCTGTTCCAGCCACCTTTTCCCTTCCTTAAGTGGATTTTTTCTCATATAAAATTACCTCGTCCTCCAGTATCTTTTTCATAAAGGGGGTATCACACATCCGCCGGAATTCTTCAGGGGTATAGCAAAGTATATCTGCATCCACCGGGAGGCACAGCAGGCTGCAGATTTCACCTGCCCTTTCAATAAAGGGTTTATCTGTGTTCATAATAACCAGCACGTCCAGGTCGGTAAAAAGGTCTGCCCTGCCACGCGCATATGATCCGAAAAGGCTGATTCTCTCGACATCGAGCGGCGCAAGTTTGGAGGCTATTGCCCCTGCCGAGCAGCGCAGTAACTCCCTGTATGCCTGCCTCTTTAAGGCCAGCACTGTGCTATCCATAGCGGTATTATAGCAGAATAATGGCTGGTGATTAGAAAATATCAACCAATTCAAATAGCATCAGAATATTCAAACTGTGGTAGTTCCACCGGGTAAAAATGATTTTGGAGAAAATACTCTCTGGTCCTGCCGATAAAAATGTCGGTTTCAGTGCGCTAAAGGCCTTTATTTCAACTCTTGCTGTAAATCACCCTGCCCTTCAACATAACGTCTGCTATAAATGTGTTCCCCTCAGTCCGCATTGCGCTGAACTCCTCATTTGTATAACCGATGGGTTCCAGCGGCAGGCCATTTTCATTCAAATCGAGCAAAACCTTAATCCTGTCGAGGAAATCCTCCTTCCAGTCGTGTATAACAAGTATGTCGATATCGGAGCATTCATTATAGTCACCACGGGCAAAAGAGCCAAAAAGGATGATTTTTTCAGGGTTGAGCTTCGCGGCTACCGTATCTCTATAAGCATCTATTTTTTTATATATTTCTTCACTTCGTTCAAGATCGACTCTGCATAGTTTAAGCATTTTTGCGCTATCTCCTTTGTATAATAGGTATATGGAGCTCCACCCGGGTAAAAATTGGGGTACCTGGAGCCAATGTAATGTCTATCTAATTCCATAGCGGTTTTAAGATCGGCATCGGCCTGGTCGAGCCACCGCAAAGCCTCTTTGATGTTTCTGTTCATTAAATCATTGCTCTCTTCAAATAGTTTGCGTTAGCCGTTCACTGCTCAATCATAATTTATTGTCTACAGCATATGCAAGCTGCAGGTAAGAAGTACAATATTAAAATATACGCCGCGGACGAAGCCCTCACCGGTCTTTATGAGGAACCGCTCTTAATATGTCTTTGTGGGGAGCGCCTTTTAACCTGTCGTTGCGAGGGTGAGCCGAAGCTGCGAGCCGAAGGCGTGGCAGACAGCCACGAAGCAATCTATCCCCGTACGTAACCTTGCGCCAGGCGATTAGATTGCCGCGGCCGCTGCGGCGGCCTCGCAATGACGTTTTTGGGGCGGGTCAGCAGGATCAATCGATGATGATTTTATGTTTTATGTTGAAATTGGATTCATTGGGGTGGCGCAGATTATCGCAGGGAACTTATTTTCCGCCTGACAAAATCGACAACCTCTTCTGCTACGATGTTTGGCGCCTGCATTTACGTAGCCTTCACCGACGGCAACATCTAAACCTGTTCCTGGTTAAGCCCTGTGCTTTTGGCTATCAGCCACGGGGACGGCCACCCCGGCTGTTCTCAGCTTAAACCCCACCGGGTAAGCCTCTTCCCAGACCGCCGCGTTAACTTCCAGCCACGGCAATGCCTTGAAGTAGAGATACAACTGGTCATAACCGGCCACCGACTTCGCCCCACGCAATATCTCAAGGACGATTACCCGGCAGTTAAAACCTTGTCCTTCAAAATAAGAGATTTTACCCTGTCTTCCAGTCCCTCCTCGCCGTTAAAATAACGCACCTCCGCCCGGCGCCGGATGAATTTTGACATTAAGCCCATAACCCGATATCCTTTAGGCCAACTGAATATTTTAAGCAAGGCGCCCGCGGGTGACCGCGGGCTTAATCGGAACGCAAACCGGTGAGATACCGGTACAGTCCCGCCTACTGTGACAGTCAGAACGCCACCTTGCTGAAATAAGCGCCTCCGCGGAGTAAGGGGGCGGGATTTGTTATTTATTAATGATCCCCCCCTGCTCCTACGAGCAGGGTTTTTTTGTTTAAATAGTTTTTGAGTGTGCTGTATGAAATCTGAGAATGCCCCGCTGTTCATGCTCTCCACATTAATAGTCTGCCTGTGCCTTGTCTCCTGCGCGCCCGCCGCCGGTTTAACCGATTTTACGGATGACTCGGGCAACGCCATAACGCTGGCTGACCCGCCGTCCCGCATCATATCGCTGGCGCCCAGCAATACCGAGATCATCTACGCCCTGGGACTGGAAGACAGGCTGGTCGGCGTAACCGAATACTGCAATTATCCACCGGCCGCTAAAACTAAGGCCAGGGTAGGAGGCTTCAGCACGGTAGATTTGGAAAAGGCGGTAGCGCTTAAACCGGACCTGGCTCTGGCCACGGATATACACGTTAAAAGCGTTACCCCGCTGCTGCAAAAACTGGGGTTCACTGTGATGACGCTCAACCCCAGGACTGTTAACGCTGCCCTAAAAGATATCAACCTGCTGGGACAGGTCACCGGCAGGGCCAGCGCCGCGCTTGAATTGACCACCAGCCTGGTCAAACGCGTTGATGCTGTTGCAGTTAGGACCGGCAAACTCACCCCCGGCCAACGCAGCAGGGTATTGCTCATGATCTGGAACGACCCGCTGATGGCGGCCGGCGGGGATACTCTCATCGCCGATATCATAAATATTGCCGGCGGCGAAAATATTGCCTCCGCAATAACCGGCTACGGCTCGATCAGCCTCGAAACTGTCATCAGCCGTGACCCCCAGATCATTATTGTGCCCACCCAAATGGGGCAGAGCGCTAACCCGCTGCGGGACTATATCAACTCGGATCCTCGTTTTAAGTCGGTTAGCGCGGTTAAAAATAAGCGGGTTTACGAGATCGACGGCGACCTGATTTACCGCTACAGCCCGCGCTGTGTATCAGCGCTGGAACAGGTGGCGTCTTTCCTGCATCCTGAACTCTTCGGGGAAGCGGGCGCACCCGGCCAAAAACCAAGCTCCAAATTCCAAATACCAAACAATATGAAAATAAAGAAATTATTATTAATAATTGGAATTTGAGTATTGGAATTTGGTATTTTCTTCGGGTTCGGTAATGCCATGAGTTTGCTTCGTCGCTGCCTGCCACGCCTTCGGCTCGCAGCTTCGGCTCATCCTCGCAATGACAGTTTTGGGCGGGCTCCTCGCAACGACAATGTAAAGTGTGAATGGAAAACGTATTAATAAACGAGTTTAAGCTGCACCGGGCGAGGATGCGCAAGCATGTGCTGGCACTGGGCGGCGCCGGCCTGGCTCTGGCCGCTGTCGCACTGTGGTCGGTTGCTATCGGCAGCACGGCTATACCGCTTCAGGATATCTTCGGCCTGACCCTGGGCAGGTTGGTGGCGCCCAGCAACACCACCGCTTACGATTTAAGCTTAAATACTATCGTGTTTGATATCAGGCTCCCGCGCATACTCATGGCCGGGCTGGCAGGCTCAGCCCTGGCAGCGGCCGGGGCTGCTTACCAGGGCATGTTCCGCAACCCCCTGGCCGACCCCTACCTGACAGGCATATCGCAGGGCGCCGCGCTGGGAGCAGTCACAGGTTTCCTCCTGCCGGCCGCCACGCCGGCTGCTTTAATACCGTTACTGGCCTTCATAGGCGCGCTTATCAGCGTGATGGCTGTATTTTCAATTGCCCGCACCGGTAAAACGGCGCCGGTCACCACCCTCATCCTGGGCGGCGTGGCCATAGGCGCTTTTCTATCCTCCTTTACTTCCTCCCTCCTGATCATGTCCGGGGATAAGGTCCACGGCATTATATTCTGGCTGCTGGGCACTTTTTCGCTGGCAGACTGGTGGCGCGTGGCCATTATGAC
>CAIYTC010000111.1 GCA_903929005.1 uncultured Dehalococcoidia bacterium
TCCATCAGGTAGCAGATGGTCGGCACGATATCCACCAGATTGCAGGTCCGCTGCAGCCGGTAGCCTTTCTTGATGCCCGGCCCGGTAAAGGTCAGCAGCGCCTTCAAATTGCCCACGCCCCATTCGGCGGCGGGCAAAATATTGGCGTGCTGGCCGGAAAACCACGGGTAGACGGCATATACCACGTCGCCCACGTGGTCGCCGTAAAGGCCGAGTATGCGCGCGTCCTGCTTGCCCAATGCCAGCGAAATCGGGCGCTTGCCTGTCGCCGGGTCCACATAGGTGAGCAGGGCATCGATGATCTGCTGCTGAACTTCTTTGTAATCTTTGGGGTCGACGATGCCCTCGGGGTCGCGCCCCTTGAGATTGATGTAGACATAGACGGCACGCTGGGGGAAACACTTGGATTTGTGGATGTCGGGCTGTTGAAAAGCGATTTTCAGTTCCTCTAACAGTCCCTTGGCCCGTCCCTTCACGTCGGGAAGGTCGCCGCGGTCGATCTGTTTCTCAGCCAGCACGGCCAGGCCCGACGGTCCCAGCATCTTGTAAGGGTCTATGGGGGGGCCGTCCGGCACTGCCCCGTGGTCGGACACGGTGATAACCAGCGTGTCCTTATCCAGCACCCCTAATATCTGCGCCAGCAGCTTATCCTGCGCCTGGTATATCCTCAGGTGCGCGTCCCAGGCCGCTTTCCGTACCGCTGCGTCTTTATTTAAATCCGGGTCCATATCCGTCAGTATCATATGGTAGGCCCAGTCCGGCGAATGCGCATGCATGAAGAACAGGTCCCATGCATGCCCGGTCAGCAGGGCACAGGCGCAGTCGGCCATGTACTGCGTATAATATTCGTTGATCTCCACAAAAGTGTCGAGGCCGTACCATTCCAGCGCGTAGCCCAGGATGCCGCCGGTGTTTCCGTTGATGCCCTCGGCTGAAACAAGCTCTGCCATAATTTCAGGAGGATTACTGAAACCGGTGGTGGGGCCGATGGAACTGATATACAGCCTGAAATCCTCGGCATCATCGCTCAACTCGATCAGCTTGCAGCGGAAGAAACCTTTCTCTGCCTGGCCAGCGGACATCTTAAATTTTACATTGATTACCGGGCTCCATGCCCCCACAGGGAGGGTGCAGAAGGCGTCATTAATATCCTTCGTCGGTGATAACGTCGCCCTGTCATAGCCTTTGTCTCCCGATTGCCGCGCCAGCACGTACCAGGTGGTTGGGGCAGGCTGGACCTCCGCGTCGCGGAATTCCATTTTGGCCTCGAGCTCAAGCGGTTCACTTTCTTTCTTGGGCAGGTTCTTCCAACCCCTGGCTTCGGCGAACTTGCCTTTGATACCCCTGGGATAGAAGCCGGTGGTGATCAGCATATCGTTGCTCAACCTGGCCCGGCTGAACATAGCCGGCATCCCATCACGCTGCTCGCCTATCGCCAATCCCCGTCCGCCCACTACGATGCCGTTCTTCATTGTGGAAGGCCAGGCGCCCGGGTAGTTCAGTACGATGCATTTCTGGCCGGCCTTATCGGCCGTATCCCACAGGTATTCCGCCTGGCAAAGCCGGCTGTCGAAGGCCTGCACACAATTCATACCGATCGGGGTTGTCCCCGGCTTATGATAGTGGAAATCGGTTATGCCGTGGGTACCCGGCCAGGCGCCGGTGGCGATGGAAGCCCAGTTGGGCGGCGTCACGGTCGGGTAGGGCACCAGGCAGTTATCCGCCATTACGCCGCCATCGATGAGCTTTTTAAAGGTGGGCAGGTGGCCCTCGGCGATATGTTTCTCGATCAGGTGGGGCAGCGCGCAGTCCAGCCCGATAATCGCCGCTTTCCTGGGTACGTTTGCCATCTTGTTCTCCTTTATAAATCCATTACCTGTTTAGTATTCTTAACGCCTATTTCTCGGCATAAACAAGATCGTTGCACTTAGCGCTGTCCTGATGGTAGTATCTGGACAGGATGAAGTTGGTCACTATGGCCAGTGCAAAAACCGGCAGCGTCCAGATAAGGCCCCATTGCAGTCCGGACGCCCCTCCGCCCAGGCGGTCGGATATAGCGCCTACTGCGACCGTACCCAGGGTAGCGCCGAATAACTGCATCACCAGTGTGGATATGCCCAGGGCTGTCGATCTCAATCCCGGCGCTATAACGTCATTCACGACGGTGAAACCGACCGGCAGGTTCAAGGCTACAAAGAACGTGCCCAGTCCCAGCAACACCAGGAACAATTGCACAGGCTGGCCGATGCTGAAAAAGGCAGCCGCAAAAGCTATCAGTGCCAGAAAAACTGTCAGCGTCATAAACAGCGGGCGCCCGCTCTTATGCCGTTTCTGCCAGCGGTCAGCAATAAATCCACCCAGGGGCGCCAGGAGCAGCACCAGGGAAACCAACCCGTAGCCCCGGCCTGCCTCCGCCGCATCCATATTGTAGGCACGCATCAGGATTGCCGGCGTCCAGACCGTCACAGCCACGACGGTGGTCAGGAAGAAGATACCGCTGATGGTGGGTAAAAGGTAAGATTTACACTTGAATATAGCGGCCCAGCTCTGGAAGTATTTTTTGCTCAGGACGGCTTCGCCCTGTTCCCTGACCGTCCTGTAATCGGGCAGGAATAAAACAATAATGGCCAGTATCATCCCGGGTATTCCGAAGACATAAAATGGCACACGCCAGTCACCCGTAGTAGTGAGCAGCCAGCCGCCGGCCATCAGCCCGATGACCATGCCCAGCTGGCTGAAGGCAAAGAAGATGCCGATGATCAGGGACCGTATCTCCTTGCGGAAGGTGACCGACAGCCAGGCCTGGCCTACCGGGGAATAGCCGGCCTCGCCGGCGCCGACCAGGAACCTGGCCACCAACATCTGTCCCAGGTTCATACAAAACGCCGTGGCCAGCGTGGCCGCGCTCCAGATCAAGGCCATCACCGTTATGACTTTACGGCGGGCCCACCTGTCCCCAAAAATGGAGGCGGGAATGGTAAGGATGGCGATGCCGGCCGTGACCATGGCAACCAGGCCGCCGGCCTGCGCGTCGGTGAGCTTTAAATCCGCCTTGACTGCCTCCAGCACCACAGTCATGATGGAGCGGTCTGCGAAATTAATCAGCCAGAGCAAGGACAATATTATTAAGATGGTTACCGCCGAACCCTTGCCTACCTCGAACTTTTTCTCAACCATTTTTTCATTCACTCTCTTCCCTTACTTCTTCACAGGTATACCGGCTGAACAGGGGACCCCTACCGAGCATAGCCCGCAGCCGTAAATAAAAATGTGATAGTGCTTATTGCAGTAAGCCAGCGATTTGGATACGCGCTGATAACAGGTTTCTTTATCGTGTCCCTTCTCATCAATAGCTTTGACCGGGCATTGGGCGGCGCATTCCAGGCACTTCACACCGTTGTGCTGCAGGCAGTTGGCATGTATGTTTTCCGGCCGCGACCGGTCAGGCCGCAGCCGCAAGTTAACGATGAAGCTGCCGCAGCGGTGCGCAGCGCCCTTCTCGGTGATAAGGAAGTCGTGCATGCCAAATGTGCCCAACCCGGCCGCGTAGGCTATATGCCGGTGCGACCAGGGCGACGCCCAGCCCACTCCCGGGTAACGCTGCTTTCGCATCATAGGCGTAACATCCGGAGCCACGGCCAGCACCCCCCTGCCCATCAGGCAGGCCACTATCTCCCTGACCATGGCCTGGCTGAATATCTCGCCCAGCAGGCGGGTGTGCGCCCAGCGCTCGGACGGCCACTCAGCCATGGCCGCGTTCTCCTGCCGGGTCCTTTCTGTTATCGGCATTACGAAAGACACCACGCTCAGGTCGCCGGCCAGGGGCGCCGGGACGCCGTTATTACCGGCCTGCCAGGACATCCATTCCTGCGGCGCCAGGTGGTGGGGCCCGATGATCTTCTTGTACTGCAGGAAGATAGGGTCGTCGCCGCGCACGAAACTGACCAGCGGCTTATCGAATATCCTCTCGCCTGCAAACGGGTATTCCATGGCATTGAGTGGGTGTTTCTCTATTTTTTCCGTGATGGTATCCCTGAACCATTGCTCGTTGAGGACCGCGGCACCGGGGGCAGGGATATACTGCGTATTCAACTGGGGTTGTTTGGGATGCCCTTTGCCTTTCATCTCGCCGACGGCGTTCTTAATGCCCCTGATATCGGTGAGAAAAGATAATCGCCTGTAGCTTTTCCTGACTGCCATATTTCGCATCTCCCCACGTGATCACGGCCACTGCAGAATCATTCCGGGAATACTGTCGGCACCGACGAAGTGGCTGCCGACAATTCGCGCGTAGCGCCGGTGGCCCGCATGACCTTGGCGATATTGCCGGTCAGCTTCAATTGCCGGGTTAACAGGGCCTGCGTAGCAGTGAGTTTTTTCTCCTTGATCTGTTTCCAGATAGCCAGGTTCCCGGCAATGGTGAATTCCGGTTTATGCCTGGCTGTGTCCTTCTCCTCGACGATCTCCGCTTTCCTGCACTTCCCGTGCCACAGGTCGAGGTACATGAATTTTCTTTCAGTCACCGTGCCACCCGGTTCCAATATGAAATAGAAATCCCCCTCCCAGTCTTTGGCCGCCTCCTCATATTTCGCGCTCCCGTTGATGGCCTCTACAAAAGCGTCCAGCCATGGCTGGCTTCCAAACTCGTACATGTGTTTCCTCCGGCTTAAAATTATTCAAGCGCCTTAGCGATACCGTTTAGTCCAGCTTGCGCAGTTCCGCCCGCAGCATTTTACCCAGGATATTCTTGGGCAGGGCGTCAACAAACTGCACCTGCCGGGGAGTTTTAAACTTGGGCAGGGATTTCCCGCAATGCACGATGATGTCTTGCTCACTGCACTTTTCCCCCGGCTTAAGCACCACGAAAACCTTGATCTCCTCCCCGTAAACGCGGTCCTTAATGCCCACACAGGCCGCTTCAGCCACCCCGGGATGGCCGGCAAGGACATCCTCCACTTCTTTGGGTGATATGTTCTCGCCGCCGCGTATGATGAGGTCCTTTTTACGGTCGGTGATATAGAAATAGCCGTCCTCGTCCCGGTAGCCGATATCCCCCGTGTGCAGCCAGCCGTTCTTGAGCGTCTCGGCGGTCTCCAGCGGCATGTTCCAGTACCCTTTCATAACAGCCGCCCCTTTAATAACCAGCTCACCCGTGGCGCCGGCCGGCAGTTCACGGTCATCACTGTCGACCACGCTCATCTTATTGCAGGCCAGCATATTGATGCCGATTGAGCCATACTTCGGGGGGCAGTATCCCGGGTTGCCCGACGTGGTGGCGCCCGACTCCGTCATGCCCCAACCCTCGTCGATATGCACCCCGACCCTCTCCTTCCACTTGAGGCCGATACCCGGATCAAGCGCGGCGGCCCCGCAGGCGCAGAATTTGAGCGATGACAGGTCGTACTTATCCAGGTCCGGGTGGTCCAGCAGGTGTATGTACATGGTAGGCACAAAGGCAACGTAACCCACCTTCAACTCCTGTATCAGCCGCAGGGCTTCAGCAGGGTTCCACCACTTCATCACGGCGAACCTCCCCCCGATCAGGGCGCCGAAGTTCAGGAAGGAGATACCATAAGAGTGTGAGAGGGGTAAAACCGCCAGGAACAGGATATCCCGGTTCGACCCTGTCACCATCTGCCGCTCTTCCACCATCCTGTGCGTTTTTTCATCCATCTGCCGTATAGTGTTGCTGACAGTTGTGGGGGCGCACAGGAACTGGAAATCGGCAAAACAGACCGCGTTTATCCAGAGTGTGTAGTGAGTGTGCATCACGCCCTTGGGATTGCCCGTTGTGCCGGAAGTATAAATCAGGGCTGCCAGGTCGTCATTCTCCATGTCCTCGATGCGGCACTCATCGCTGCTATCCTGCAATAGCTTGCCCAGATGCAGCGTCTCCGGCACATCGTTTTTATCGATGATAATGATATGCTTCAGATCAGGCGCCTTTTCCCGGGCCGCATTGATCCAGGGCAGGTAATCCGAGGTGGTGATGACTGCCTTCGCCCCGCAGTCCTGGTAAATATAGGATATCTGGTCAGGCTTGAGTATAGGATTCATGGGGACTATGACCGCGCCTATCCGGTAAACCGCGTTGAAGGCCACAAATATCTCGATACAATTAGGCAATTGCGTAACCACGCGGTCGCCCTTCTCTATGCCCAGCGATTTCAAGGCATTGCCCAGCCGGCTGGCCATCCTGTTCAACTCCGTATTGGTATACCATTTGCCCTCAAAATAGCAGGCATCGTATTCCCCGAATTTCCGTAACCCATCCTCGTGCAAGTTAGCCAGGTTCATTAACTGACCTCCTCAAAATAAA
>CAIYTC010000112.1 GCA_903929005.1 uncultured Dehalococcoidia bacterium
CGACACGGTGGGCGCGATAGTCGGGAATATAGTGACCGACGGCAGCAGCCTGTACTTTGGCAGTGCTAACGGCAAGATATATGCGCTGGATGCATTAACCGGCGATTTCAAATGGGAATTCCAGACATCTAATAAAATATGGACCTCCCCTGCCATCGATAATGGCATAATCTATGCGGGAAACTATGGTGGAAATGTTTACGCCGTCTCCGCCGAAACCGGCAAGGAGATATGGAGCATTAAAGTCCCTTCAGCGGTTTCGTCGTCAATCAGTGTATATGAAAATAGCCTGTATTTCGGCACGTTTGACAGGTACCTTTATGCTATAGACAAGTCCAACGGGCAGGAAAAGTGGAAATTTGCTACCGGTAATTGGGTATGGGCAAAGCCGGTAATAGACTCGGGCAGGATTTACTCTGCCTGCCTTGATCACAAATTATATGTCCTGGATGCGCTGACCGGCCAAGAAATATGGCAATTCACGGCGGAAAGCCCCGTAGTTTCCACACCGGCCGTATCAGGCAAGTATATATACGTGATCTGCGATAAAGGCATATTATATAAGCTTGATCTGGAAAAGGGCACACAGGCCGGCAGTGTGGAGGTCGGTTATACCGTTTATGGTAATCTCTACGCGGAAGGCGATATGGTATATGTATATGCGCGCGATCACAATGTATATGCCGTGGATACTGCCAAAGGTGTTGTTTCGTGGAAATTCTCATCATCAGCAAAATAGGTAAGATAAATGGTTGAAATTTGGAATATAGCGATACTTAACCCGATTTTGAATGGGCTGATTGCCCTTTCCCAGGTTTGTTACAACAATTTCGGCCTGGCGATTATTTTACTCACGGTCGTGGTCAGAATAGTATTAATGCCGCTGACATTTAAGCAAACGCAATCCACCAGGGCTATGCAGTCAATGCAGCCCAAGCTCCAGGAATTGCAAAAGAAGTACGCCAGGAACCAGCAGAAAATGCAGCAGGAGATGATGAGGTTATATAAGGAAGCCGGTATCAACCCGCTCGGTTGTATGTGGCCCATGCTTATACAGATGCCTATTTGGATCGCACTATACCAATCTATCATGCAGGCACTGGCGGCGACCCCCGAGAACCTGCTGATGTTGTCGCAGCATTTATATTCGTGGGATATCGTAGGACAGGCCATACCTCTGAACGAGGATTTTCTGGGCTTGAAACTGTCACAACCGGATCCCACGTTAATCCTGGCTATCCTGGTGGGCCTCTCGATGTGGGTGCAGCAGAAAATGGTTACCGCGCCCTCTACAGACCCCAAGCAGGCGCAGATGGCCAGTATGACCACCATGATGATGCCAATGATGTTTGCTTTCTTTACGCTGTCTTTTCCCAGCGGCCTGGCTTTGTACTGGGTGGTATCTAATATAATTGGTATAGTAATACAGTACTTTGTCGGCGGCGGTTGGGGTTACTTTACATTCCCCTCTTTTAAGCCGCAACCTCAAGCGGCCGGCGCCGAGCAGCAGCGGGCATTAAAAGACGGAAGCGATAAAAAGAATTGAGAGAACTTGAAATAAGCGC
>CAIYTC010000113.1 GCA_903929005.1 uncultured Dehalococcoidia bacterium
AGTGCGAGACCCTTATCTGCGCCTCGCCGCAGACCATGACTTCGGAATCGAGCAGCAGGTCGTAGGAACGGCTGATGCTGCCCTCCTGCGAGTTCTCCACCGGCACGATGCCGTAAGGCAGGCTGCCGTCCTGCACCAGCTTGAAGACCTCGTCCAGCGTCTCGCAGGGACGTGTCTGCACGGAGGCGCCGAAGAAACTGAAGGCCGCCTCCTGGCTATAGGCCCCGGCCTGCCCCTGGAAGGCCACCTCTATGCCCTGCACGCTCTTTGAAGCTGCCATAACCAGCTCATAAAGGCGTTCCACCTCCGCGGGATTGATGCCTTCTTTAAGAGCCAGTTGACGGATATGCTCGATTACCTGTTTTTCGCGCGCGCTGTCCTGTACCTGCTTTTGCCCCCTTTTCTTGAGCGCGCCAATCTTACGGGCCGTGCTCAACCTCTCGCCTATCAGCTTAACGATGCGGGCATCGATATCGTCGATATTTGCCCTTAAGTCTTCTAAGCTCACTTGATTATCCTCCCTATGATCCCCGCCCTCAATGCGAAATCGCACAGCACTACCGCGGCCATGTCCTCTACCACCGGCACTGCCCTGGGCACGATGCAGCTATCGTGCCTGCCCTTGACCGATAGGTCAACCTTTTTGCCCGTCTTAAGGTCCACCGTTCTCTGGATTTTGCCTATGGAGGCGGTGGGCTTGAAGACGATCCTGGCTACGATGGGCATGCCGTTGCTCAACCCTCCCGAGATACCACCCGCGTTATTGGTCAGTGTAACCAGCTTTTTGCCGCTCAGGCTGAAAAGGTCATTGTGCTGTGAGCCTTGCATGGCTGCCGCAGCGAAGCCGGCGCCGAACTCCACACCCCTAACGGCAGGGATGGCGAAGAAGGCTTTGGACAACTCCCCTTCCAGTGTGTCGAAGACCGGTTCACCCAGTCCCCCGGGCACGTTGAAAGCCAGAACCTCCACGATGCCGCCGATGCTGTCGGCCTGCTTTTGTACCTCTGCGATCAGCTTCATCATTTTTCCTGCCGCGGCCGTATCGGCGCACCGTACCGCGCTTTTATCGACTTTTTTTCTGGTTATATCTGAAGGGTGGGGGCTGGCCTTGATATCCCCTATCTGCACTGTATGGGCAACTATCTCGATACCGGACAGGGCCAGCAGCTTGCGGGCGATGGCGCCGGCCATGACGAAGCCGGCGGTGATACGCCCGGAGAACCTGCCTCCGCCGCGGAAATCATTGTATTTGCCGTATTTAAGCAAGGCCGTATAGTCGGCGTGCCCCGGCCTGGGAGTGTTAACAATCTCCTGGTAGGCGCCGGAATCGGCGTCCTTATTCCAGGCCAGCATGCAGATAGGCGCGCCGGTGGACGCGCCGTTTAATATACCCGAAAGGACTTCCACCCGGTCCTCTTCCCTGCGCCCGGTGCCGCCGGCGCTGCTCTGCGGCTTGCGCCTGTCCAGCTCGGACTGTATCTCGTCGATGCCGATGGGAAGCCCGGCCGGGCAGCCGTCCACCACCACCCCCAAGCAGCGGCCATGGCTCTCGCCGAAGCTGGTTACAATAAACTGGCTGCCGATGCTATTGCCCATCCAGAGCCACCCCGCCGCCCAGGCTTTTCAGGACGTCCCAGAATTCAGGGTAGGTCTTGCCGACGCACCCGGCGCCCTCGATGATGGTGTCGCCGGCCAGCACTCCCAGGATGCTGAAGGCCATGGCTATACGGTGGTCCCCCCTGGAGTCGATAACGGCGCCCTGCGGCGCACCTCCTGTGATGAACATGGTATCCTTTTCCTCCCTGACTGATATATTCATGCGTTTCAATCCCTCCTTCACCGCCGCGACGCGGTCGGATTCCTTGAGCCTGGCCCGGCTGATGCCGGTCAGCTCACTTACCCCCGTTGCCGCCGCCGCCAGAGCCGCCACGGTGGGCAGCAGGTCAATGCAGTCTGACAGGTCAACTTGGACGGCTTTGAGCGCTGACTTTGTTACCCTGACGGAGTTGTGCCCGGCGTGTATATCGGCGCCCATCTTGCTAAGCAATATCCATATTTGGCGGTCGGCCTGGTGGCTGCTTCTGCTGAGGTTGGTCACATCTACGTCGCCGGCTACAGCGCCCAGCGCAAGCAGGTAGGAGGCCGATGACCAGTCGCCCTCCGCCCGGTATTTGGCGGGCTTATATACCTGCGGTTTGACTTTGTAATTGATAAAATCGGGTGTATGCCCGACCTTTATCCCGAACTGCTTCAGGCAGTCGATGGTCATGCGTATGTATGGTTTTGATTCCACCGGCGGGGTCAGATTTAGTTCAATACCTTTTTCTGCCAGCGGCGCTATGAAGAGCAGGGCGGAAACAAGCTGTGAGCTGATGTCACCCGGCAGGTTGGTTTCTCCGCCCTGCAGCCTGCCTCCCTCGACGGTCACCAGCGCCTTGCTTCCTTCCTGATAACAGTTGACTCCCAGCTTACGCAGGGCGGTTACCAGGGGCAGGATGGGACGCCGTGACAGGGACGCTCCGGCCGTGAGGCGGCATGTGCCGGGTACCAGCGAGCAGATGGCGGTCAGGAAACGCAGTGTGCCCGCCGAGTCGCGGCAGTAAAGCTCCGAATCAGGCTCCCTGAGACGACCGCCGCTGACCATCCACGAGCCGCCCTTTTCTACTATGCCGACGCCGATTTTTTGCAGAACCTCGCGGCCTGCATCGGTATCATCGGCATATAGCGGCCGCTCTATTTCGCTCTGCCCGTTGGCCAGCGCCGCGCACATCAAGCCACGCAGCGTGTAGCTCTTGGAGGAAGGCGCTTCAGCCTTGCCGCGTACGGTGCTTCTCGAGATTAAAGCTCTCATTTTTAACCAATTCCTCGTTTATCTTGCCGGCCGCGCCGGCTATATCCAACTGAGACGTATCTATGATAATGTCCGCAGCCTTTTCATACAACGGCCGGCGGAATTTGAGCAGATTGTCGATAGCTGAGGCCGGATCTGCAACCTCCAGCAGCGGACGCCTCTGGCGGCTGTTGAGCACACGCCGCAGAAGAATGGCCGGTTCTGCCGCCAGGTACACGATGACGCAGGATTTCTTGATAATATCGATATTGTTTGGCTCGAGCACGATGCCGCCGCCGCAGGCGATGACCTTTTTATCCTGGCCGGCCACCTGTGCGGTGATCTCGGCTTCCATGCTGCGGAAGGCCGCTTCGCCGTCACGGGCGAATATCTCTGCTATTGACCTGCCGGCCTTTTCCTCTATCAGGGTGTCCAGGTCGATGAATTCCATATCTAATTTGGCTGCCAGGGCACGGCCAACGGCGGATTTGCCGGCGCCCATAAAGCCTATCAGTGCTATGTTACTTCTCATAAGCGTTATACCCTGTCATTAGCGAGCTTTATTATAGCCTCGTCATTGCGAGCCCGAAGGGCGCGGCAATCTGACCGTCCCCCGCGATGCCACAAGATTGCTTCGCTTCGCTCGCAATGACGTTTTTGGAGAGATCTCCCTTTTCCCTCGTCATTGCGAGGCCGCCGTAGCGGCCGCGGCAATCTGCCCATTAGCGGCGCAATGACGTTTTAGGGCGGCGGCGGCCGCTTTGCGCATTACATCAATGGGCGGCTGATGGCCGGTCCATATCTCGAAAGCCAGCGCGCCCTGCCAGACGAGCATCTCAAGGCCGTTGATGGTCTTAGCGCCGGCTTGCGCTGCCTCTCTGAGCAGCTTCGACTTATAGGGGTTATAGACGATATCCATCACGGTGAGATGCGTCCCCAGCAGGTCACGGTCAACGGGCGAAACGCCGGCCGCCGGCAGCATGCCGACGCTGGTGGCGTTGACCAGCAGGCTGGCCTGGTGCAGGGCGTAAGCCAGGTTTTTACGGTTCAGGTCCAGCACCTTTAGGGGCAGTCTAAATGTCTGGGAAATATCTTCGGCGCAGGCCTGCGCCGTGGTTACAGTACGATTCAAGATAGTCAGGGACGCTCCCTGTGAGGCGAGCGCGAAACAGATGGCCCTGGCCGCCCCTCCCGCGCCCAGCACAACGATGTTCTTACCCTGCGGCTCAATGCCGTGCTCACTCAAAACGTGCAGGAAACCCTGCGCGTCGGTGTTGTAGCCAATCAGCCTGCCGGAGCCGTTGAGAACCACGTTCACCGCCCCTATCTGCCTGGCCGGCGGGTCTATCTCATCCAGCAGTGGGATAATCGCCACCTTGTGCGGGATGGTGACGTTTAAGCCGCGGATGTTAAGTGCCCGCATGCCCTGCAGGGCAGCAGGCAAATCACTCCTGCGGACGTGGAACGGCACGTAAGCGTAATCCAATCCGAGCGCCCTGAAGGCGGCGTCGTGCAGGGCGGGGGATACACTGTGCCCTATAGGATCGCCTATCACGCCGCACAGTTCGGTTTTACCGTTTATCTCCGGATTCATATTCATGACAGCGACCTGTAAATAGAGCGCAGGGCTTCCAGGCTGAGCTGGCCGGGGGCCGAGGCGCTGCCTCTCCCGATGGAGGCGTAGGTGAGATATCCGCCCGCCAGCGGGGAGAGCACACGGCCGAGCGCCCCGGCGGTGCCCATAGCCAGCGCTATCACGCTGGCCCAGGGGAAGAGCGCGGGCAAGCTGATTATGGCGAGGTTGTCATCAATCGCGGTGGCCGTGGTAACGACCTTGCAGATATCCGCCCCGGCAGTTAACTGTCTGTGAACCATGGCGGCCAGCTTTTCCGGCGGAGCGGTACACGTCCAGTCGTGATGGGAGAGCAGGCATTTGGCCTTGCCCTTGACCTGCTTAACGATATCCTCCAATCCCGCGGTCTCTATTTCGATATCTATGATGTCTGCCCCCATCTCCAGCGCCGTGAGTAGCTCAGCTATCCGCTGGCCTTCGCTGCCCGCATATCTGCCGCGGTTCGACGCATTGCGGTTAGTGGCGATCCACGGCTTGTGCAGGCCGGCAGCAACCTCCTGCCATTTACTGCCGATCAGGTCGATGCGCACCTCAAAGAGGTCGGCCAGTCCCTCGGCCTTCCTGACCTCATCCATATCGCGGCCCGTGATCACGGCGCATATCCTGGGCTTAATCATCGGCGCTTTCCATCACCTCTACCGCCAGGGCGAAGCTTACCTCATTGGAGATGAAGACCTTCCCGATTGCCCGCGGCAGTATGAACCTGATTTTGCCGTTTTGCACTTTTTTATCGTGCTCCATAGCCGAGATCACGCGGGACATATCCACACGGGGCATGGTCACGGGCAATCCGGCCTGCAGCAAGAGGTTTTTCAGCCTGATGAGCTGGGGGCGCGGGAAGATGCCCATCCGGCAGGCGATAGACGAGGCCTTTACCATGCCGGTGGCCACTGCCTGCCCGTGCTTGATCTTGAAATCCGAGGCGGATTCGACCGCATGCCCGATGGTATGGCCGAAATTCAGTATATTGCGCAGGCCTGTATCCCGCTCATCTTTGGCTACGATGCCAGCCTTGATGGCGGCTGAGCGGGCAACGGCCTCCTCCAGCAGCGGGTCCTCAAAGGCGCGTATCTTCTGCATGTTTTTCTCCAGCAGGCCGAAGAACGAACGGTCGCATATCATGCCGTACTTGATTACCTCGGCCAGGCCGTTGCTCACCTCGGCCTGCGGCAGGCTGCGCAGCGTAGAAGTGTCCGCTATAATTAGCAACGGCTGGTGAAAGACGCCAATGTTATTTTTAAGCGCTCCATGGTCGACCGCCGTCTTGCCTCCCAGGCTGCTGTCAACCTGTGCCAGCAGGGTGGTGGGCAATAGCACCAGCGGCAGACCGCGCATATAGGTGGCGGCCACGAAGCCGGCCAGGTCGCCGATAACCCCGCCGCCCAGGGCCAGGATGGGGGTCGATCTCTCGGCATGCACTGCCTGCAGGCCGGCATACAGCCTGGCGGCGGTATCAAGAGACTTATGCTCCTCGCCCTCGGGTACCAGCAGGGTCGCTGTTTTAAAGCCCTGTTTCTCCAGTCCCTGTTTGAGCAGCACGCCGTACAGCCTGTCGACGTCAGGATTGGTTATCAGCGCGGCTTGCTCCCCGGACGGCATGATCTCCCTGAGCCATTTACCCGCCCATCCGAGCAGGTCAGGGCCGATGCGGGCCTGGTAGCTCCTTTTCCCGAGCCTGACTCTGACTGTCCTCAAACTTGAAACCGCCTCATTTATTCTTAAACTCCCGTATTAACCAGGCTGTGTATTTCCCGGCAGGCTTTTATTATATCCTGTAATTCGCCCGGTGTAATGGTCTGGCGGCCGTCCACGATGGCCTCCTGCGGGTTGTAGTGCACCTCGATCATCAGCCCGTCGGCGCCGGCCGCCACGGCGGCGCAGCTCATGCTGAAGATAAGATCGCGCCGTCCCGTGCCGTGGCTGGGATCGACAATAACGGGCAGGTAGGTCTCCTTCTTGATGACCGGTACGGCGGCCAGGTCGAGCGTATAGCGCGTGTACTCCTTGCCCTTGCCCACCGGCACGATGCCGCGCTCGCAGAGGATGATGTCCTTGTTGCCCTCGGCGGCGATGTAGTCGGCGAAGGAGAGGAACTCCTCGATGCCGGCGCCGAAATGCCGTTTAAGCAGCACAGGCTTGTTCTTTTTACCCACCTTGGCCAGCAGGTCCTGGTTGTACATATTGCGTGAGCCTATCTGCAGGATGTCGACATATTCAGCGGCCAGGTCCACATGGTCTTCCCCCCTGACCTCGGTGACTACGGGCAGCCCGAACTCCTTGCCGGCGTCCCGCATCCATTTGAGCGCCTGTTCGGCGCTCTTGCGGTCGCTGCCCCCCACGCCCTGGAAGGAATGCACCGAGCTGCGCGGTTTGAAGATGCCGCCACGCAGTATATGCGCGCCGGCTTTTTTAATCGCTTCGGCTATCATGAAGAGTTGCTTTTTGTTCTCCACGGCGCAGGGGCCGGCCATGATAATGGGTTCCCCGTTGCCTATGTGTATGTTGCCGATATCGATGGTCTTGCGGATGCCGCCGCTGCCGTCGGCGGCGCGGCCGTACTCCCTGCTGATCAATTTATAGGGCGTTTCGATTTTAACCACCTCCTTTACGCCGGGCATTATGGCGAAATTATCAAACGGTACCTTGCTCTCGTCGCCGACCAGGCCGATGACCGTCCTGAAATCGCCGCGGGAGACATCGGCTTTAAGTCCGTGAACCTTGATCTCCCTGATCACGCGCTTGATCTCCTCGTCCGTGGCGTCCCTTTTCATTATCATCATAGTTTGTCTTCCTCCATCTCATATTTTTATAGGTATAAAAAAAGAACCCTCCTGCCTGGAGGGTTCTTTCTATTGATTGCTTGTTTAGCTATTTATCAGAAGATAGGTGTGCTGCGCTGACCCCCAGGCTGATCGCCGGGCGTAAAATAATAATAGGCGTAAAAGTAGCGGGCGCTTAGGCAGATAACCATTTGTTGGAATTTAACATAAAAATTAGTATGTGTCAAAAATCGAACCTGCAATGTGCTCGTCATTGCGGTGATCCGCACCAAAAATGTCATTGCGAGGAACCCTCACCAAAAATGTCATTGCGAGGAGCCCGCAGGCGACGAAGCAATCTGTTGGCATTACGTCAGGCGACAAGATTGCCGCGCCCTTCGGGCTCGCAATGACAGTTTCTTAATAATCAAAATATCCCCTTGCCCAGGATGAGGTTGAGCAGGAAATAGGCTATGGCGGCTATAATGGCGGCGCCGGGGATAGTGAGTACCCAGGCCCAGACGATATTCAATGTAACGCCCCAGTGCACGGCGGTCCAGCGGTTGGCCGAACCCACACCCGAGACTGCCCCGGTGATAACGTGGGTGGTGCTGACCGGCACACCGAGGTGCGTGGCCAGGAAAATGGAGGCGGCGCTGGCCGTCTCGGCGCAAAAGCCATCGATCGGCCTCAGGCGGGTTATCTTCTGCCCCATGGTCTTAACGATGCGCCAGCCGCCGGTCAAGGTCCCCAGTGCAATCGCTGTATATGAAATCAGTACAACCCAGAAAGGCACGTGAAACTCGGTCAGGAATCCGCTGGCGAAGAGCAGGCTGGTGATGATGCCCATGGTCTTTTGGGCATCGTTGCCGCCGTGGCCCAGGCTGTAGAGGGCCGCCGAGAAAAGCTGCAGTACACGCGACCATTTATTTACCGGGCCCGGCCGCTGGTTGCGCAATGCCCAGGCAGATAAAACCTTCAAGATGTAGCCCAGCACCAGGCCGATAGCAGGCGCCAGCACGATAAAAATCAGCGTGCTGTACCAACCGCCGGGTATAATCACAGCGAAACCGCTTTTTACCATGGCTGCGCCCGCGTAGCCGCCGATGAGGGCGTGGGAGGAACTGCTGGGCAGGCCCAAATACCAGGTGATCAGGTTCCAGCAGATGGCGCCGATGAGCGCTGCCAGGATAACCGTTTCATTGATCGATTGGACGTCGATCATGCCCTTACCGATGGTAACAGCCACCGCGGTGCCGAATATAAAGAAGGCTACAAAATTAAAGAAAGCCGCCCAGATGACGGCCAGCCTGGGTGATAAAACCCTGGTAGAGACAACGGTGGCAATGGAGTTGGCGGCATCGTGCATCCCGTTGGTGAAATCGAATACCAGGGCAACCAGGATGACAAAGCCGATGAAGATTATGTTCAGGTCAACCATACAATTACAGGCAAGAAGAGCGATTCCAGCGATTCATTATATAGGTTTTCAGAGAAATTGTTTTGCGGCGGTGGGATTGCCGCGGCCGCTGCGGCGGCCTCGCAATGACATTTTTGAGTCCTGTCTTTGCGAGGAGCCCGCAGGCGACGAAGCAATCTCAGGGCATGACGCCACCGGTGGTGGGATTGCCGCGCCCTTCGGGCTCGCAATGACAGTATTGAAACGTAGGGGCGGGTTTTTAGACCCGCCCGCTTGCGGCTCAGCTAAAGCAACGCCCCTACGTTAGAGAGACTATGGTTATTAAATGAATTTCACTTCCAGCATGTGCGTTGAGCAGGAGACGCAGGGGTCGTAGGCCCGCACCAGCATCTCCATGGCCAGCTTTATCTCGTCCTGCGGCCTGTCTAATATCTCGGGCAACAGCTTCTCGAAATCGTGCTGGATGCTGTTGTGGTTCTCGTTGGTGGGGATGATGATGTTGGCCGCGATGAGCTTGCCGTTATCATCGAAGGTGTAATCGTGGAAGAGGATGCCCCGGGGGGCCTCCACCGCGCCCACGCCCCGCCCGGCCTTAACCTTGACCTCGGGCTTCTCGGGCTTGATGCCCCTGGTGAGCAGCTTGTCGAGGATGATGATGCTGTTCTCCACGGCATGCATGGTTTCCACAAGCTGTGCCACGCTGATGAAATAGGGATTGTAGCAGGGCGCCTTGAGTCCGAAAACCTGGGCGACCTTCCTGGCTTTGGGATGCAGCTTGTCGTGGTTGACGTTGAAGCGCGCCAGCGCGCCCACCTGGAAGGATTCCCGCTTATGTTTGGTGAACTTGGCTGTTGACCAGGGCACGCAGAATTCGTTGGTAACGCTCTGGTAATCATTGATAGGGATGGGCTTGCAGTCGGTGGAGCCGATCATGCCGCCGATGAAGGAATATTTAGCGGGCCTGAAAAGAGCGATGTACTCGGTCTCGCGGGTGAAATCGGGGAATTTGAGGGTCTTGAAGAGGTCGACGCTTAGCTCGAGGTCCTGCATATATTCGCCTTCCAGTGTCTGCTTAAGCGATTTGAGCTGTTCGATTTCTGGCCACTTAACGAATCCGCCGGCCACCATGGAGATGGGGTGTGTCTTGCGGCCGCACAGGATGTCGGCCCAGTTGTTGGCTGTTTTTTTCATGCGCAGTGCCCGTAAAACGACGTCGGTGTGCGTGGCAGCCAGCGGTATAACGCTGCCCACGCCCAGGAAGTCCGGCGCTACCAGGAAATAGGTATGCAGCACGTGGCTGGTCACCGTCTCGGAATCGAAGAGAAGCTCGCGTACCAGGGTGGCCTGCTCGCTGAGATGCACATTAAACGCAGCTTCTACGGCCTCGATGGACGCCGTGGCATGCGCCACGGCGCAGATGCCGCAGATGCGCGGGGCGATGAAGTTGACGTCCGAATAACTCAGGCCGCGCAGCATCGATTCGAAGAAGCGCGGCGATTCAGGTATCTCCCATTTGACCTCCTCGACCTTGCCGTCTTTGGCGTTGACTATGATATTCCCGTGGCCCTCGATGCGGGCTACGTGATGTACCTTGAAATTAACTTCTTTGGTTGCCATTATTTCGAAACCTCCAGTGCTCCATTGAAGAGCTTGAACTGCAGCATCATGTCGTCCATGGTCAGGCCGTATTTTTTCAGGATGTCTTTCTGCGAGTTTACGTTGGGCTCATCCACCAGGGCGCGGCAGCCCCAGCATTTCCTGCCGGCGGTGACGCAGACGGCGTTGCAGCCGCCCCGTGTGATGGGTCCCAGGCAGAACTCACCGCGCTCAAAGGCGCAGATATTTTCCGCCAGCTTGCATTCGACGCAGACCGGGTTGTGGCACTGCTCGAACTTCTTGCCGGTCAACAGGCATTTAACCAGGCTGATGACCTCGTTGCGGTTGGGCGGGCAACCGTGGATATGTACGTCGACCTTGACGTAGGCGCTGGTTGGCTTGGTGGGTATGGTGGAATAAAGTTTGGCGGATTCGCCGTAGACTACTTTAAGATTTTCCTCCATGGGGAAACGGTTCTTGAGGGCGTTGACACCGCCCGTGCAGGAGCAGGCGCCCAGGGCTACCAGGATCTTGGCCTTTTCCCTGATTTTCTGCACCCTCTCCACGTCTCTCTGGCTGGTCTGGCTGCCTTCGATGAAGGCGATATCGTAGTCGTCGGAGTGGTCGGAACTGGCCTCGCGGAACTCGACGATATCGACCGCGCCGATCAGGTCCACAATCTCCAGGTTGAAGTTGAGCACTTCAAGCTGGCAGCCCTCGCAGCCGGTAAAATCGAAAAATGCGACTCTCGGTTTCATTTATACAGCCTCCTTCAAAGACTTGACCTGGGCATAGGTGAAGACGGGGCCCTCCTGGCAGCAGTACAGGCCGTTTATCTGGCAGTGGCCGCACTTCCCGACGCCGCATTTCATCCTGCGCTCCAGGGACATGATGATGTGGTCGTCCGCCAGTCCCTTCTTGAGGCACTCGGCGATAACGAAGCGGTACATGATGGGCGGGCCGACCACGATGGCATAGGTTTTCTGCGGGTCAAAGGATATCTTGGGGAAAAGCGTGGTGATGACGCCCACGTTGCCCTTCCACTCATCATCGGGCACACGGTCCACGGTCTCGAGAAAGCACATATCCTTGCTCTTGTCCCACTCGGCCAGCTGGCCGATGAAAAGCCTCTCTTGCGGTGAGCGGCAGCCGAAGAGCGTGTTGACCTCGCCGAAATCGCCGCGCTTGTCCATGACATAGTTTATCAGCGAGCGCAGCGGGAAGAGGCCGATGCCGCCGGCCACGAAAAGGATGTCCTTGCCCTTGAGCATGTCGAGCGGGAAGCCATTGCCGAAGGGCCCCCTGATGCCGACCTTCGCGCCCTTATCCAGCGTGTGCAGTTTATTGGTGACGCCGCCGGTGGCCCTGACCGCCAGTTCGAAGGAACCTTCATGCGTGGGAGACGAGGTCACCGAGATGGGCGCCTCGCCGACCCCGAAGATGGATACCTCGACGAACTGGCCGGGCTTCTGGCCGAGCTCCTTGCCGTCGTCGAATTTGAACTCAAATACCTTCTCCCGGTCGCTCAGCTTCTCAACGCGGATCAGTTCAGCCGTGCGTGGGAGGTGAATGGATTGCTTCGCAGTGAGCTGCATTACCATTATTTTGCCTCCTTGAGCAGGTTGTAAGTTTCAGCCGGGCTGGCTATTTCGGCCAGGCAGGCGCTGGCGCAGCGGCCGCAGCCCACGCAGCCTAAGTACTTGTACCTTTCCACCAGGTACTTGCCCTTGCGGTACATGCGGTGGCGGAAGCGCTGCTCCTTGTGCTCGCGGAAATTCTCGCCGCTGGCTACGCTGGCGAACTCCCTGAGCATGCAGCCGTCCCAGCGGCG
>CAIYTC010000114.1 GCA_903929005.1 uncultured Dehalococcoidia bacterium
AGGCCGATCCCAATTTTGACCCCATGGATATCATCTGCCTGCAGGTGAACGAAGGTACCAAGCTGATTGAGGCTGGGGTTGTCAAAACTCCCGCCGAGATAGACCTGGCCATGGTGCACGGCGGCGGCGGTATGTTTGGCCCGTTTGCATTGGCCAAGGGCATGGGTTGGGCCAAGGTCACTGAGAAATGCGAGGCCATATCCAAGAAGACTGGCATCACACAGTTTATGCCGACAGCAACACTGAAGAAAGGCGATATCACTATCTAAGAAAAGACACACTGCGGAAGACAGTCAGGGTTGGTTACCGGGAGTCCACCCGCTACCGGGAAAAACGGTTAAGGGTCAGCCCGGTGGCCAACCCTGATTATTTAGCAGGATAATCAGGTAATAGGCCACGGGTGCTACCAGCAGGTGGCTATCAATCCGGTCAAGTATGCCGCCATGCCCGGGTAGAACGTTTCCGGTGTCCTTGGCCTTCATATTTCTTTTCAGTAAGGATTCAACCAGGTCTCCGAGTTGTGCAAATATAGCGATAATTACACCTGCCAGCACCATCTGCCAGTAATTAACCGGCAAATTGAATAAGAGGCTTGCAATAACGGCGACTATGACCGATGCTATGAGTCCGCCAATGCTACCCTCGATGGTTTTGCCCCCGCTTACCGAGGATGCCAGCGGGTGTTTGCCCAGGGTGCTGCCGACTGCATAAGCGAAAACGTCACACAGGGCAGTGCAGCCCAGTACCAGGAATAACCAGCCCACACCGTTCTCCATGGCCCTGATATGAATATAAAACGATAACAGCCAGCCTGTGTAAAGGACCCCGGCCACCGTCCAACCCCAGTCGATAAAGGCGTGCTGCCTGTTCTGTTTAAATAACAGCCACAGCAGTGGAATAACCGTAATCGATGTAATCAGAAACGTCAAAGTGAACCAGGAAGAAATCCTGGGGATATCTATTGCATGTGCTTGTACATAAGCGTTAATAGCAAAAAGTACTGAGAAAAGAATACCTGACCACGTAAGAGGTTGTATATTCTCGTTTTTAACGATTCTGTAGAATTCGTACGCAGCCAGGGCCGCAACCACACAAACTACGACTGTAACCCAGGGGTCGCCGAACCATATGAGGATACTTGCGCCTATGCCGATCAGCAGACCGGTTATTATTCTCTTAGCAACCATCCTGCCACCGGCTACACTTCGAGAATTTCGGCTTCCTTGTCTTTGCCGATTTTACCAACGGAATCTATATAGCTGTCGGTGAGCTTCTGTAATTGATCTGCGGCACGGGCATTTTGGTCCTGAGATAGCTCCTTGTTTTTTTCGGCTGTCTTTAACTCGTCAACTATATCTCTGCGTATATTACGGATAGTTATGCGTGACTCCTCAAGCCTCTTATGGATTATCTTGATGAGATCTTTACGTCTTTCTTCCGTAAGCGACGGCAGTGATACCCTGATCGTATTTCCGTCGTTTATGGGATTTAGTCCCAAATCTGATTTCAGTATAGCTTTATCAATGTTGTTGATGATAGTGCGGTCCCAGGGGTGGATAGCAATTGTTTTTGGGTCCGGCACTGAAATGGAGGCCAATTGTATGAGGGGCGTCACCACACCGTGATAATCAACTTTGAGATGTTCCACCAGAGCCGGTGAAGCTCGGCCGGTGCGGATACTGGATAGCTCCTTAACAAGGGCTTCAACTGTTTTTTTCATCCTGGCGTCAGCAGTTTTAAGTATTTTATCAGTCATTCTTTCTCCTCACTGGTGACCGTAGTCCCGATATCTTCTCCCTCGATGACTCTTAGTATGCTGTCCTGTCCCTGTGAATCAAATACAATTATAGGCAGTTTGTTTTGCTGGCACAAGGAGAATGCGGTTATATCCATTACCTCCAACTGCAAACTTAAGGCTTCTCTGTGTGTTAAGTGGTGGTATTTCTTGGCATGGGGGTTCTTCCTGGGATCACAATCGTAAATGCCGTCAACCTTGTTTTTGGCCACCAGCAGTACATCTGCATTTATCTCGATCGCCCGAAGCGCGGCTGCGGTATCAGTGGTCATGTAGGGATTGCCCGTGCCTCCGGCAAAAATGACCACCCGTTTCTTTTCCAGGTGCCTGATGGCTCGCCTGCGGATGTGTGGCTCGGCAATAGCCGGGACTGTGATGGCAGATTGAGTCCTGGTCACCACGCCGTTATTTTCCAGCGCATCCTGGAGCGCAAGAGCGTTGATAATCGTGGCCAGCATCCCCGCATAATCGGCCGTGGCACGATCCATGCCCGCCGCCGCTGCGGAAGAGCCACGCCAGAAATTGCCTCCCCCGACCACAATAGCTACCTCGATGCCGTGTCCGTTGACTTTTTTGATCTGTTTGGCGATAACATCCAGGATAGGTGGATCTATCCCGAAGCTGTTGTTGCCCATCAGGGCTTCGCCGCTAAGTTTTAATAAAACCCTTTTAAATTTCGTCTTTTGGGTAGGCAATTTTAATAACCCAGTTCAAAACGTTTGAACCTGCGTATCTTAATATTCTCCCCGGTTTTAGCAACGGTTTCCGTTATAATTTCCTGGACTGATCTGGCTGGATCTTTAATGAATGGTTGAAGTAACAGGCAGACTGTTTGAGGTTCCGCGGTGACGTCCGCCGGAATATCATCCCTGGAGATATATTGCGGCGACATCGCTGATATTTGCAGGGCTATATTATGCGCCAATTCTTTAAATTCAGGTGTGCGGGCAACAAAATCGGTTTCGCAGTTAACTTCGACCATTACACCCAGGTGGTTGCCGGTGTGGACATAACATTCAATTACACCCTGCTCCGCTGACCGTTCCGATTTTTTCTTAGCGATGGCAAGCCCTCGCTGGGAAATGATGTCACAGGCTTTATCTAAATTGCCGTCAGCTTCCCCTAAAGCTTTCTTGCAGTCCATTATGCCGGCGCCTGTTTTCTGCCGGAGCTCCTTTATCTTATCAGTTGAAATCTCCAAATTCAGTTCTCCTTAGGCATCATAGAAGATTAATTGTAAGGACATAAGGTCACGGGCTAAATGCGAACCTGGTCTATGGGGTCGCCGTCTCTAAAATAGCCGGCTCTTCGGGCTCGGTTCCTTTGGATGATTCCGCTTCGGCGAGCATTTTGCCTTCGAGAACCGCGTTTGCAATATGATAGCAAATCACCTTGATGGCCTTAATGGCATCGTCATTTGCCGGCACAATGTAATCAATATCGTCCGGGTTGCAATTTGTATCAACCGTGACTACTAATTTAACACCAACTTTTTTTGCTTCGCTTAATGCGATTTTTTCTTTGGTCGGGTCGATGATAAATATTGCGCCCGGCAAAGCTGTCATTTCTTTAAAACCACCCATGACCTTGTTAAGCTTGGCCATTTCCTTTTCCACTTTCAATTTGTCTTTCTTGGAAAGGTAGTCAAGCTCTCCACGCGACTTCCTATCTTCTAACCTGACTAAGTAGTCTATCCTGCCCTGTATCGTGTTGAAATTAGTCAACATGCCGCCCAGCCAGCGCTGACTGACATAGTACATGCCGCATCTTTTAGCTTCCTCTTCAATGATATCTTGAGCCTGCTTCTTGGTGCCGACGAACATTATTGTTTGCCCGTTGCTAACCAGATCCCTCACAAACGCGCAGGCTTTATCAAGCAGGGTAACGGTTTGCTCAAGGTCTATGATATGGATACCGTTTCTTTGTGTGAAGATATAATTCTTCATTTTAGGATGCCAGTGCCCTGTCTGATGGCCAAAATGGGCGCCGGCTTCTAAGAGTTGCTTTACTGTAATTGTAGCTGCCAAAACTATTAACCTCCTGAAACAAGAGAGAATTGCTTATTCAAAACCGCTCAAAAGTATAACACAACTGCAGTATCCGGGCAATTTTGCCGGCTGAAATTAAAAGCCCCTGCCTGGCAGGCAGGGGCTTTTAATTCAACGCTTTATGCGTTTTTATTTCATGCCGATGTGCCGTGCGACCAGTTCCCTGTGGTAATCAGTGCTGCCATAGGCAGTGTCGGCCGCCTTGGCACGGCGGTAATACAGAGGAACGTCGTGGTCTGAGCTTGTGCCGATGCCGCCATGAAGCTTGACACCCAGAGCGGTAATTAATTTGTAAGCTTCATTGATATAGGCTTTGGTCATAGAAGCTTCTTTGGCGCTGGGTTCGCCCTCAGACTCTTTCCAGGCGGCTTCATACAGCAGGAATTTGCTGGTTCCAAGCGCTATCCACATATCAGACATTTTATGTTGCAGGGCCTGGAAGGCGCCGATTGGCCTGTCATATTGTATGCGCTCCTTGGCATAGGCAACGGTCATCTCGAAAACAGCCTGCAGGCCGCCGAAGGATTCCGCGGACTTAAGTATGGAGCCTTTCCTGATGAGCATCTGGAGTATGGCCCAGCCCTTATCGACTTTGCCCAACACGTTCTTGGCAGATACTGCCACATCTTTGAAGACCACTTCGCAAAGATGATCCTGAGCAATCGTGGGGATAACCTCAGCTTTGATACCGGCTGCTTTGGCATCTACCAGGAAAAGCGTAATGCCGTCCTCGCCGGCGCCGTCTTTAGTGCGGGCTACTACGATCATATTGTGGGCAACGTGCCCGCCATCAACAAACAATTTGGCGCCGTTGAGAACATAATCGTTGCCCTTTTGGGCGGCTTTCAGTGTAATTCCGGAAGCATCAAACAGGCCGTTCTCCTCAAGCCAGGCCAGGGTAAGGATGCAATTGCCGTTGGATATTTTCGGAAGCAGGTCTTTCTTCTGTTCATCCGTCCCCGCCTCGACAATGGCAAAGGTATTGACCACGGTACTGATATAGGGGCCGGGAAGTATATTCTTGCCCACTTCCTCTATGTGCATGGTCAGGTCTTCAAATGAATAGCCCATGCCTTCGTAGTCTTCCGGTATGTTAAAACCCAGCCATCCGAGTTCGCCCATTTTCTGCCAGAGCGCCGGGTCGTAGCCTTTGGCATCCTGCTCAAGTTCCCTGACCTTAGCCTTAGGGCACTCCTTGGTAAGGAAATCCTTGGCTGACTTTTTTAATATTTCCTGTTGTTCAGAATATCTAAGATCCATATTTCCTCCTTAATGAATTACGTGTCTCTAATTATTTCATGCGGGGCAGGCCGAGGCCGTACCAGGCGATGATATTGCGTTGAATTTCATTGGTTCCCATCGATACGATAGGCACGAAGCAGGCCTGATAGTTATACTCGGCAGATCCATTCAATTTAGCCCATTTGGAATGTTTGACCTGGCCATGAGGCCCCAATAGGTCTGTGGCTATTTGCCCGAACTTCTCCAGGAGCTCACTGGCAAATACTTTTACGGAAGCGGCGTCCATCAGCCCCATTTCATTCCTGTTCTGCTGGTCGGCAACACGGTAGGCCAGCGTTCGCACAGCTTCAATTGAACAGGCGAATTCGGCAATCCTGTTGCGGATCAGGGGATCCTGTGATAACGGCTTGCCATTCCTCTTGGTTTCGTTGCAGAAATTCACTAATTCTTCCTGTGCTTTTACCAGGCCATAAACCATATCCATATTCGACCTTTCAAACCCGGCCAGCACGTTAACCACCGCCCAGCCTTCGTTTTCCTGGCCTACGATATATTTGGCGGACATATGGACGTCATCCAGGTAAACCTCGTTGTAAACATGGGAGCCATTCATGTAAGGTATGCCCCTTACAGTAACACCCTTGTCTTTCATATCATTGAGAATGAAGGTAAGGTTGTGATGTTTCCTGGCAGCTGGATCAGATTTGTAGACACCGAATCCCCAGTCTGCAAAGTGGGCGCCGGTATTCCAGGTTTTCTGGCCGTTGACGATGAATTCGTCACCCTTGCGGACCGCGCTGGATGTCATCCCTGCCAGGTCTGAGCCGGCGTTTGGTTCACTCCAGAGTTCGCAAAACATAATTTCAGCACTGGCGATTTTCGGCAGGAATTCCCTTTTGATATCCTCGCTGCCGGCTGCCAGCAGGGTGGGGGCCAGCATAGATACGCCGAAAATATCTGATCCGGGCAGATCATAATAGCCGCGTGCTTCTGCCAGGAGCACCTTATCCATCATGGTGCCGGTGCCGCCGTATTCCTCGGGCCAACCCAGGGCCAGCCAACCCCTCTTGGCGAATTCCTTGGCGCAATAACGATGGAAATCCCAGCCGTCCTGGTTATCGAACTGGCTTTCAAAACCTACATAACTCTTGGGTTTTTTCTTTTCCAGCTCTTCGCAGACTTTGTAAATCTCTTTTCTGCGCGCTACTTGCTCTTCAGTTAATCGAAAATCCATGGTACCTCCTTAATATTAAATTCATTTAATTATCTAACTTTCAAAACGTCAATTAAATATTCAACGAGCCGGCGGCATCGCAATGCTGGCTGCCTTAATATGACAGCCCCCAAACCGTACCATTATAATTTATTGCCTCTAATAATTAAAGTCGCATATTTTGGTGACGGATAGTGAGTTTAAGGTCAATTCCTCACTATTTCGACGATTTTGTATGTCAATACACCGGATGGAGTATTCACCTCCAGTGTATCACCGGCCTCCTTATTAAATAAGGCCTGACCCACCGGAGAGACGATAGAGATTTTACCCTGTTTAATATTTGCTTCACTGGAACTAACAAGCGTGTAATTTATTTTTTCGCCGGATTGTCTATCTGTTACTATAACCGTGTCCCCCATGCTGATCTTCAGGCTCTTTTCTGTGGGCGATTCTATGACCCTGGCCCTTTTCACGGTATTCTCTATATCCCGTATCTGGCCTTCGATATGCCCCTGCTTTTCACGGGCAGCTTCCAGCGGGGCATTTTCCCTGAAATCTTTGTCTGCTGCCGCCCTTCTGAGTTCCTCGGCAATTCGCGGCCTTTCTTCCTTTAGTGCGGCTAACTTGAGTTTCAATTCTTCAAAGCCGTCCTTAGTCAGATCTATAGGTTCTTCAGCTTTAACTGTACCTGCCGAAGCCCGTCTGGCAGGCAATTTTTTAACCCTGATATGAGTCGCAAGGTTAGAGCTTGTGAAGCCCTGCTTAAATGCGTAACCCAGGAACGTCTTTACCGCATTCAGGTGTACTACCGACTTCGTCGTTGAGGCGTAAAATTGCTCGCAGTAGTTGGCAACCTCCTGGCCAGTAAGGCTAATTATCGGCCTTTCCTCACCATACCAGCGGATGAATTTAAAAGCTTCCTGCTGGAGTTCTGAGGCTGATTCAGGCGTTAATGACGACAGGAACCGGGTAGCAGTTTCCCCTAAACTAATTCCCGGGTTTTCTGATGGGGGTTTGTGTTTTGAGGGCATTTTGCTAACCGACAAATGTTATAACAAATCCCCGTTCATTGTCAATTTTTTCACGAGTGTGGACTACGCATATAAGCGGCTCCAATATACTTGGCAAATTGGAGGCACGTATTGCCGGTTGGAGTAGGAATAACGGGTTATTTTGTAAGCCAGCTTAGCAGCTATAAATTAAGTAGTCGGAAAAACCTTGATCCGGAAGTTCATGGAGCCTGTGTAAACGTGTAGATTTGATATATAAATGCGGTTATTATATGATTCGCTGCCATAATTCGATAGTATGCAATAAATCTGGACATTATACTCAGGATACTGCCATTACGACTATAAAAGGATGGCTATACACAAATTTGTAAGGAGATTGAAAAGTTGAATTCAATTTACAGCACAGTGACAACGCCATGTTTAATCATGGAACAAGAAAAAATACTGGAAATGCTCTCGGTCTTTGTTAAGCATTTTGGACGAGAAAGTGTATTTTATGCTATTAAGGCAAATTCTGATATTGCTTTATTACGTCTGCTTAATGATAACATGGCTAATTTTGAGGTGTCCTCTTGCGCTGAATTAAACGTTTTGCATAACATGAGAGTAGATGGTCAAAGGATTATTTCAGCATCACCCATAAAAACTAAAGAGTTTGTTAAATCAGCTTTTGAAGCAGGTCTTAATTATTTCGTGGTAGACTCCGTCGATGAAGTGCGAAAAATAGCCACCTATGCACCGCGAAGCAGCGTAGTTATTAGATTGACGGTTTCCAATAAAGGCAGTGAGTGGCCACTGGAAAGAAAATTCGGGGTAGACACAAGACAGGCTATTGAATTACTTGAGGAAGCACAACGACTTGAGTTGGCTACCTGGGGTTTTAGCTTTCATGTAGGATCACAGTGTAATAGGCCGGATACGTGGAAAGATGCAATCAGGAAAGTCGGGCTTGCTTGGAGGATAGCAGAAAAAAAAGGCATAAGGCTGCAGGGTATCAATATAGGCGGCGGTTTCCCGATAAGGTACATACACGCGGTAACAGCTATCAGCGAAATAGCAAAAATTATTTTTGCATCCATTAGAGAAGAGATCCCCAAAGTAAAAACAATTTTGGTTGAACCTGGCAGGGCTTTGGTTGGGGAGGCTGGTACAATCGTCGCTACTGTGATCGGCAAGAGCATCAGAAACAAAGAAAGATGGCTATATGTTGATGCAGGCGTATTTAACGCCCTTACCGAGATATTAGGGGGCATTCACTATCCTATTGAGGCACAAAAGCAAGGCAAGCAATTTAAATGGAAAGTTGCCGGTCCGACATGTGATAGCATGGACATAGTTTCCGAACAAGAATGGCTGCCGGACTTGAATATTGACGACAGGGTACTCTTTAAGTCGGCAGGAGCTTATACTACTGTCTACGCGTCCACATTCAACGGATATCCAATCCCACCAACTATTTTAGTATGAGGCTAAGATGGAAACCAAATTTATAGAATCGGATCCCTACTCACCAATTGGTTATGTGTATTCCATGAGCACGAAGTTATTTTCGGTGAATAGTCTTCAAAAAATTGATGTCTGGCAATCTCCTTTTTTTGGGAAAGTGCTTACATGTGACGGCGTTGTTCAGGTTACTGAAAGGGATGAGTTTATTTATCACGAGATGTTGGCTCATGTGGCGCTTCATTCTCACGTGAACCCCACTTCTGTTCTTATAGTAGGGGGTGGGGATGGGGGCACTCTCCGTGAGGTTCTCAAACATGAATGTGTATCCAAGGTAGTCATGGTGGAGATAGACCCTGAAGTAATCAATGTTGCTAAACAATTCTTCCCGAGTCTTTCGTGCGGGTTTTCTGATGAAAGAGCACAGATAATAATAGCCGATGGCGCCGACTACATCTTACAGTGTAAAGAGAAATTTGATGTCATCTTAGTTGATTCAACAGATCCTGTAGGTCCGGCTATAAGCCTATATGATGAAGAGTTTTTTCAAAATGCCAACAATATTTTGACGGAACAAGGTTTATTTGTTATTCAATCTGAGTCCATCCATTTTCACTTGAATATAGTTCAGGAAATACAACGCAAACTGGCTAAGTGTTTTCCTATAAGAGACCTTTATACTGCTCCCATCGCTACCTACGCAGGGAATTGGTGGACTTTCAGTATTGCTTCAAAAGCACCGGTTTCGCGCTATCCTTGTAATAACGTAATAAAGGAGTGCCGATATTATGCAGAAGATGTTCATATTTCGGCCTATTTACCCTTTAGCTTGTTTGGGAAACTCAATATATTGGAGCCGACTTTTAACCGTCTTTAACTACATGAAGGCTTAACAAGAAAGGAAATCTCATTGTATTAAAGCAAGCGTTTGCATATTTGATCCAATAGAAAAAGAGTATTTAAAGAATGATATACGCATCAGCCCTATGGGCCGGCCAATTTGGTTTTATATCAATACCCCTGAATACGAATTTGAGCAATTGATTAAATTATGTACTGGATTATACGGTGATAAAGACCCATACGTTAAGTTAAGTAACGACGGCATCTAATCTGGTATACCGAGTTATCCCCATTATGCGCTAAACAGCTACTAATATATTGCGGAATCATAATTGCTCCGTAACAATCTATAGCATAATTTTTCTTAATTCAAACAGCGCCGAAATAGCCGCTCTCTGCTTTACCTGCAAGCGGGTTCCAGGATATAGCTTGCTAAAAGCGTAAGTGTGTGCACCATTATCAATCCCGATCAATATGGTACCTAATTTAGTGCCCTGTTCGTCCGGTACCAATACACCGATGAGCCCTACGCCGACCGAGGTTGCATATTGGCGGCGAATAGCGGTAGCCATTTCGCTGACGGCCTCCCGGCTAACCGGTCCATATCGAGAAATCACGTCCTCATTTATACCGAACTCTGATCTTAAATCGCTGCGGTTAATCACTATACCACATTTATAAAATTCTGAACTGACGGGAATATTCGTGATGCTGTTGGCCAATATTCCCCCGGTGTTAGCCTCCATCGTCGCTAAGCTCATCTTTTTCTCAATAAACTGATTTGCTACAATTCCTTCCAGTGTATCGGAATCGGTTCCCCATATGTAATCGCCTACCAATAGACGGATTTGGTCAGCAGTGGATCGAACGAGCCTTTTTGCTTCAAGCAGGGAATCAGCTTTAGCAGCTACGCGCAAATGTATACCATCCGGTTTGGCGTAAATGCCGACCGTCGGGTTTACGGCCAGTAAGAAAGCCCTGGTTGTTTCGCCAAGTTCCGCTTCGCTTAAGCTAAATGTTTTTAAAGTGCTTGAGAAAATAATGGAATCACAAAACTGGCCCTGTATTTTGGGTGCAACCACATTTGACCACATTTGTTGCATCTCTCCTGGCGGCCCGGGCATTGCCACGATAACATGGTTCTCTTTTTCAACCCACCACCCCGGCGCAGTGCCCCTCGGGTTAGGTATGACCTGACACGATGGAATAACGGCAGCTTGCTTGATATTGCTTTCCGGCATATCCAGGTTGAAATGGTGGAATAATTCTTTGAACTGTTTGACCAGTGATTGATCGATAGAGATCGGTTCCTCAAAGAAGTCAGCGATTGCTTCGCGGGTTATATCATCCTCAGTAGGGCCCAAACCACCGGTAGTGATGATGATATCTGATCGTTGCCAGGCATGATTGAGAGTGTCAATCAGTCTTTGCTTATTGTCGCCTACGGTGGAAATGAAATGCAGGTCTAATCCGAGTAAAGGTAGCTGACTGGCCAGATAAGCAGCGTTTAAATCTGTTATCTCGCCCAGTAGGAGCTCAGTGCCGATCGAAATTACTTCTGCCTTCATCTAATGACATAAAATCCCTTTTAACATTTATTGGCGGTAATGCCCAGGTATTTCTCTACCAGGTCCATTGCGCAATAATCTCCACACATGCTGCAAGCCCGTCCCTTGACTGCGTATTTTGACCGGATACTCCTGGCTTTTTCAGGATCAACCGAAAGGTTGATTTGTGTTTCCCAATCAAGATGCTTTCTGGCTACGGACATTTGTTTATCCCAGTCTGCTGCTTGGCCCTGGCTCCTGACTATATCAGCGGCATGGGCAGCTATACGTGAGGCGATAACTCCGTTTTTAACATCTTCAGCATCAGGCAGCGAAAGGTGTTCCGCGGGTGTGACATAACACAAAAAATCGGCACCATACATACCGGCTAAAGCGCCGCCGATGGCCCCCGTTATATGATCATAACCGGCGCCGATATCAGTGACCAGAGGACCCAAAACGTAAAAGGGTGCTTCTTTACATAAACTTTTCTGCAGTTGTATATTCATTTCAATATGATTTAAGGGCAAATGACCCGGGCCTTCAACCATAACCTGTACACCTGCGTCCCACGCTCGTTCAACCAGTTCACCCAGCGTAATTAACTCCTGTACCTGGGACCGGTCCGTGGCGTCGGAAAGACTGCCGGGCCGCATTCCATCGCCCAGGCTTAAGGTCACGTCGTATTTACGGGCTATATCGAGCAGGCGGTCATAATGCTCATAGAGCGGGTTCTCTCGCTGGTGATATATCATCCATCCCAGCAGGAAAGCACCGCCCCGCGAGACAACATCGGTTACCCGGCGCTGGTTTCTTAATGACTTGATCGCAGCCTGTGTAACGCCACAATGGACTGTTATGAAATCCACACCTTCCACGGCTTGTTCTTCTATGGCCTGGAATATGTCATCAGCGGTAGCCTGCACAATGGGGCCGTATTTTTCACCGGCTTCGATCATGGCCTGATATATAGGGACAGTGCCGATCGGCACACTGCTCTCCTGCAAAATGCTACGCCTGACCTTACGGATAGCTCCGCCGGTGCTCAGATCCATAACCGTGTCGGCGCCGTATTTAATCGAAACCTGCAGTTTTTCCAACTCACCGGCCAGGGTACCTACGTCAGAAGAAGTCCCAATATTTGCGTTGACTTTAATTTTGAGGCCTTTCCCGATACCGCAGGTATTCTGCACAGGATGATTAATATTTGCCGGTATGACGGCCTTACCGCCGGCAATATTTTCGCAAATGAAATTATCACTCAACTTCTCCAGCCGGGCAACATGTTTCATTTGGGGAGTTATTACCCCCTTTTTGGCAAATTCTATCTGAGTCATCTTCTATAAAACAAAAAACCAAGAGTCATAGTATATTTCACTTAACCCTTGGTCGTTAACCGCTTCCCTACGCTCGAATTACCAGGGGCAGGTTTCAAGGGTTCCCCGCTTTTGCGGAGTCTCAGCCTGAACATCTAAGCACCCCAAGCGGCCAATTTGCGGCTGCCTCATTTAACTGTAACATACGTTTGCTTGAAAAAACAAATAAAGCTTTTTATGCAGTACCGTTAATACCGGTTCCGGCTAATAAAAGCCATGATGGCAAATATTATTATGGCCATGATCAGTATTAATATGGTAGCAGCTATAGCCATCAACAGCGGTGAAGTGGGCACAGCTACAAACTTCCAGTAATTTGACCACTGGCTAATATCGCCACTATCGTTAGTTGACCTGACTCTCCAATAGTATACCCCTGCTATCGGCAGGCTTGATTTATTCAGATTATAGGCCGTTCCCTCTATGCCATCCTTAGGGAATACAACGTTAACAAAATCCGTGGTCATGGAGATTTGCAGCGAATATTTCAGGCCGGTTTGCTCTCCGCTAACAGACCAATTCATTGCCGTCAGCGTACCATCTGCAGAATTCTGCTGTGAAACAGCAGGGGCTGTGAACATCCCGCCGATGGATTTAAAGACGCTTATAATAGCATCAATTATAGATTGGGTAGACTGGACCGTAGCTCCGGGACCAGGAAACAGAAGCTGTGGGACAGGTGGAGGTAATGAACCAGATAAATAACTGGCCTGCGCCACTCCTCCTTTATTACCGGAAGCTTCCACGGTGTGTTCTTTGCCTGGTCTGGACGGTACTTTGATAGTGACGCTGAAATCTCCTTTTGTATCCGCATTTGTCGTCGTGCCGGTATTTGATTTATCGTAATTAATAGCCATCAATTCACCAGCGTTAAATCCGTTACCATCAATTTTCAAGTCCCTGCTGTTTATTACGGTACTGGGAGTGAGTTGAATGCTGGGTGTGACTTCAAATTCAATGTCAGGTACGATTCCAATCGGTGTGAAACTGCTGCCATAAATTCCCAGTATATGCCTGCCTTTGACACTGGGCGGAACCGTGATGTCAAAGCTGAAAGTGCCGTTAGGTTGTGCCACAACGTTTGTATCGATAATAGGTCCATCCCAGGTAAATGTGAGGCCGTCTTCCCCCGCCCGAAACCCGACACCGGTGAGCTTTATTTTGGTTCCTACCGGCCCTGATAACGGTGTGGCCTTGCAGAAAGGTGAAACTGTAAAGACAAGCTCAGGGACTTCACTCGAGCTGGTAGCATCACCTGAAGCCCCGATTAGATACTCGCCTTTGGGTGTATTAGGAACATCAAATTGAGAGCTCCATGTCCCGGTTGTATCTGCTTGTATAGGAGATTTGGATAACAGTTTACCATCCCAGGTTATTTTTATCCCGCTTTCCTTGGGCGTAAACCCATAGCCGAAAATATATGTACGGGCATTGATCTTGCCCCAGGGTGGCTCGGCAACAGCACTCGGAGTAACCGAAAAATTTGAGGCCGCGGTTATGTTGGACCAGTTGCTATCATCGGTGACCTTAACTATATGGGTGCCTTTGGTGGCCGGAGGGATTTCAAAGGTGTAAATGATCTGCCCGTTTTTTGAAACAGGTACGTTCTGGAGTATTTTTTTATCGTCCCAGTAGATAGTCGCTATTTTACCAATGAATCCTTCGCCGGTGAGCGTAATACGGGCGCCTGTTTTACCTGAATTGGGATCCAGGATAATAGTAGTAGCGTAGGCCCGGGAGGGCAGGAGGCAAAACAGGGAAGATATAGCTGCCAACACTGCTGATACGATTAATAGAGCTCTTGTGGAAGTCAACGGATCCTCCTAACGGTACCATACGGACAATTATACTCTGATAACCATAATGTAAATAGAAAATCAAATGTAAGCTTATAATAAACCATATTAAAAATCAATTGCCTGTATTATTGCAGGTAATTAATTGCGGGTAATTGGTTTGACACTGATAATACTATGTTGATAGACTTTTACGGCAATTCTGGTTGCGGTCTGTATATTCCCATACTGAAATTTGTGGCCCCGTGGTGTAGCGGTCTAACATGCCACCCTGTCACGGTGGAGATCGTGGGTTCGAATCCCATCGGGGTCGTATCCTTTTCAGTCAGGTTGACAGCTGTAATGTTTTTGGAGCAGTGAAAAGTAGTGGGGCATAATTGCCGGGGTTAATGACATCGCTAAAGGTATGCCGTTCATGTGCATTAAGGGTTTCGCGCCTGACTTGGTAATGTAAAGGAGCAGGAATGGATTTTAAGTTCGCTGAAAAAGAGGAAAAACTGCGTGACGAAGTCAGGAAGTTTGCTATTTCGGAGATGCGGGGAAAACAGGTAGTAAGCGGCATGGAGGAGGAGAGCAGGGACGAAGACTGGGAATTCTCTATGCAGATGTCCAAGAAACTGGCGCAAAAGGGATGGCTGACCATGGCGTGGCCCAGAGAATATGGAGGAAGGGATGCTTCCTTCTTCGAACAGCATGTATATATAAATGAAGCGAGCTACTGGGGAATTCCCGGGTCGACCATGGGCGTCAGCGGTATAGGCTGGGTGGGTCCGTCCCTGATGATTTTTGGCAATGAAGAACAAAGAAAAAAATACATACCACCCATAGCTGCGGGTGACCCTGATGGTGTCTGGTGTACTGCCTACAGCGAGCCGAATGCCGGATCTGATTTTGCTAATATACAGACTCGCGCTATCAAAAATGGGGATGAGTATATTCTAAACGGGCAAAAGATATGGACAAGCTGCGCCCACCGTGCCAGGTGGTGCTGGTTAGCTGTGAGGACTGACCCCGCTGTAACCAAGAAACAGCACGGTATCAGCCTGATAATACTGGATATGAAAAGCCCTGGCATTACGATCAATCCAATCGTAAATTATGCGGGCATACATATTTTTAATGAACTGTTTTTTGATAATGTGAGGGTGCCTGTAGCGAATTTGGTGGGGACTGAGAACCGTGGCTGGTATCATCTTATGCAATCCCTGGCCTTTGAACGGCATAGTATCGCTCCACAGTTTTATGGTATGGCCCAAAGATCCCTGGAATTTATTGTCGATTATTGCAAGGTGACACAGTATAATGGTAAACAACTGGCTGCTGATCCGCTGGTACGGCACAAGTTGGCTGAGAGGGCTATTGAACTGGACATGTTAAAAATGTTTGGTTATGAGATAACCTGGAAAATGAGCAAAGGGGTAATCCCGATATACGAAGCAGCCAGGAATAAGGCCTATTGCGATTATGTTATGCAGCGCCTGGCTACTACGGGCACTGATGTAATAGGGGCTTATGCACAGGTTGACATAAGGTCAAAGTGGTCAAAAATAAAGGGCAATATTACGCGGCTTTATATGATGTTCCCCGGACTATCGGTTGCCGCTGGTACTGATGAAGTGCAGAAGAATATAGTAGGGCAATTCAAACTCGGGTTACCCAGGTCTTATTAACACTTGAGAGGATAAAGATGGATTTTGATTTCAATGAACAGCAGAACATGTTGAAAACCATGGCCAGGGATTTTTTATCCAAAGAGTGTACAAAAGCGCGGGTACATGAACTTGATAAGGATGAGAAAGGATATGACCCTGACATGCTGGCGAAAATGGCAGAATTGGGTTGGACGGGGCTAATATTTCCGGAACAGTATGGAGGAACGGGAGCAGACCTGTTGGATCTGGTGGTATTGATGGAGGAAATGGGCAGGAACATATTGCCGGGACCTTTCTTCTCCACGGTAGCGCTGTGTGCCATACCAATCATAAAATATGCTACACCGACGCAGAAGGCCAAATATCTCCCTCCTATTGCCAATGGCCAGGCTATATGGTCGCTGGCGTTGACGGAACGCTCGGGGCGATTTGAGCCATCCGAAATACACTGCTCGGCGAATTACGACGGGAAGAACTATTTAATAAATGGAGAAAAATGGTTCTCCCAATATGCGCATGTGGCCGATTACCTGCTGGTTGTATGCAGGACTGGCGAAGCCAAACGTAACGGGGATGATTTAACAGTGTTTATCGTGAAAGCCAAAAGCCGTGGGATAAAGATGGAATTGATCCCCACTATTGCCGGTGATGGGCAATGCAGGCTAAGATTTACAAATGTGAAAGTAAGCAAGCGTGACATACTGGGTAAGGTAGGCAAGGGCTGGAAAGTAGTTGATTACCTTATGCAGCGGGCTATTGTTTTAAAATGTGCCGAAGTATCCGGCGCCTGCCAGGCTGTTATGGATATGACGCAGGCCTATGCTAAGGACAGGGTACAATTCGATAAGCCCATTGGTGCATTTATGGCCATTCAGCATAAGCTTGTGGATATGCTGACCGATGTGGAAGGGCTGCAGTATCTTGTATATTATGCGGCATGGCTTCTTTCCACAGGGGCGAAAGCTGACATGCCTGTGTCAGTGGCAAAAGCCAGGGCCAATGAAGTTTATCAGAGGGTATGTATTGATGGAATTAAGATTCATGGCGCCATTGGTTTTACCATGGATCATGATATTGGATGCTATTTTAGGCGTGTAAAGGCAGCTGAATTTATGCTGGGGGACACAGATTTACACCTGGAGAAAGTTGCACTCGGTATCGGCCTTTAATAAACCCGTCAATAGGTCAATTTATGATAAGTGTAATCAGGTATCAGATATTGATACGCGCAAATACTCATAAATGCTCTTGAAATAAATAATCCAACGGTGTAGAATCAGGCGTCACCGGGCGGGCTCAATTACAAAATATTAAATTGGAGTAAAGGAGGGAAAATGGCAGGCATCAAATCTTATGGAGCGCACATACCCAGGTTTCGTTTGGATCGCAATATCATGCAGATGGCTCTCTTGTTTCTGGGCTTTGCACCTATTAGAGGTGAAAAAGCGGTGGCCAACTGGGATGAAGACAGCATTACCATGGCGGCAGCGGCTGCTAAAGACTGCTTGATTGGTGAGGATGCGGGCAAGGTGGATGGCCTCTATTTCGCTACCACGTCTCCGACGTATTCACTCAGGCAAAATGCCGGCATAATCGCGGCTGCCCTGGATCTGCAGACTGCCAGCCGGACTGCCGATTTTACCGATTCTACCAAATCCGGCAGCGCAGCCTTGCTGGCCGCTGCTGACGCAATTTCCGCTGGCTCGCTAAACAGTTGCCTGGTATGTGCCGCTGATTGCCGCGTGAGCAAAATAGCCAGCAATGGAGATTATACATATGGCGACGGTGGGGCGGCATTCTTACTCGGCAAAGACGATGTCATAGCGAATATTGAAGGCTCTTTTTCTACGACTCATGATTTTGTTGATCGCAGGCGGTTGGCAGGGGAACGGCTCGAACATATGTGGGAGGAACGTTTCATCCGTGACGCCGGTTACATGAAATTTATTCCCGAGGCTGTTCTGGGACTGGTTAAGAAATACAATTTGAATATCAAAGATTTTTCCAGGGTTATTTATTCCTGTGCTTTCACAGGCGCGCATGCCGCCCTGGGCAAGACACTCGGGTTGACCCCCGAGCAGGTACAGGAGCCACTGCTTACCACGGTTGGTGATACTGGTGTTGCTCAGCCCTTAATGATGCTTGTAGCAGCGCTGGAGGATGCTAAACCGGGTGATAAAATAATGCTTGTCAGCTTCGGCCAGGGTTGCGATGCTCTTTATCTAACAGTTACTGAGAATATCAAGAAAATAAAGAATAAGAAAGCGGTAAAGAGGAACCTGGCTAATAAGGTGCAGCTGGGCAGCTACGAAAAATACCTGGCTTTCCGCAAATTAATGCCCGTGGAAATAGGTATCAGGGGCGAGGAAACGATGTTTACCTCATTCTCTATCGTATCCAGGGAAAGCCGGGAGCTATACGGCATGGTTGGTTCAAAATGCCAGAAGTGTGGGACCCCAAGCTGGCCTGTACAGAGAATTTGCCCCAACCCCGACTGCGGTGCTGTCGACCAGATGGAACCTTACAGGTTTGCTGAAAAGCTGGGCAATATATTTACTTATACCAGTGACTTTTTAGCCCCATGCATCGACCCGCCCGGTTCTTACGGGTTTGTTGATTTTGCAGGCGGCGGTCGCGCCGGCTTGGATTTCACAGATTGTGATGCTAATGCCCTTTCTGTAGGCATGCCGGTGGAGCTTAGTTTCAGGATAAAATTTGCCGATGAAAAACGCGCCGCTGTCAATTACGGCTGGAAAGCCATGCCTATCGTTGCTTAATTAATTAAGGAGGAAATTCAGATGGCAGAAGGAATTAAAGATAAAGTTGCTATTATCGGCATGGGCTGCACCAAGTTTGGGGAACGGTTCGATGCGAGTCCTCAGGACCTCATGGTAGAAGCCTTTGTTGAATGTTTACAGGATTCCGGTTTAGAAAAGAAGGATCTGGGGGCGGCGTGGTGGGGCGTCCATATGCCGGATATCAGTGTTGGCCGTGGGGCAACTACCCTCGGTGTCGCCTTGAAATTGCCCTTCATCCCAATTACCAGGGTTGAAAATTTTTGTGCCACCGGTTCAGAGGCCTTGCGTGGCGCGGTGTATGGGGTTGCTTCAGGCGCCTATGATATCTGTCTGGCTCTGGGTATGGAAAAATTGAAGGACACCGGCTATGGCGGGTTACCGCTGGGCGGTGGTTTGGGATATAAAGCGCCCTTGCATATGTTTAACCTAACCGCTCCCGGCGGGTTTGCCATGATGGCCACCAAATATTTTTCCAAATATAACCTTAACCCTCAAGATGGCAAAATGATGCTGGCCAAGGTATCAGCCAAGAGCCATAAAAATGGCGCCTTAAATCCCAAGGCGCACCTTCGCAAAGAAGTTACCGTTGAACAGGTAATGAATGCTCCGGTAATAGCCTGGCCGCTGGGGCTTTTCGACTGTTGTGGGGTCAGTGATGGGGCAGCCGCAGCCATAGTCTGCAGGGCGGATATGGCTAAAAAATTCAGGCCTGACCCGGTATTTGTCAAATCCATCCAGATTTCAGTATCCTCGGGTGAAGAGATGCTTTATACCAAGTGGGATGGGGCTCATGTTGAGCCCGGATACCGCGCCGGTGTTATGGCTTATAAAGAGGCCGGCATCAAGAACCCGCGTGAGGAAGTCAGCATGGCTGAAGTGCATGACTGCTTCTCGATTACTGAAGCTGTTACCATGGAAGACCTGCAGTTCAGCGCCCGTGGCAAGGTGAAGGAAGATATAGATGCCGGTCGCTTTAACTCCGACGGGGCGCAGCCCATACAGATTGATGGCGGTCTTAAATGCTTCGGGCATCCCATCGGCGCCAGCGGCCTGCGCATGATGTACGAGATGTACAAACAATTGCAGGGCAAGGCCGATAAGAGGCAACTCAAGGACCCCAAGGTCGGACTTACGCACAATATGGGTGGCTTCCCCTCGATGTGCGTTGTAAGCGTGTGCATTGTAGGCAAATAAGGATTATTGAGGGAGGTTAATGCATGGCTGCCTTTGTTGTAACAGATGGTCTAAAGCAATTGATCGGTCAAAAAGAAAGGCCCGTCGTATTCAAAATTGAGGAAGGGGCAATTCAGCGTTACGCCCGCGCAGTGGGGGATTCCAACCCGCTGTTCAATGATATTGAATATGCCGCTCAGAGCAAGTGGGGCCGTGTCATGGCCCCGCCGGGGTTCACGGGTTGGCCTGTAGCGAGCGGATTCGATATGTTCAAGCTTTTCGAGAAACTTGCTGCTGCCGGTGCGCCCATGGGTTTGCTGGATGGGGGAGTTGAGTATGATTTCCTCGCTCCCATAGGTGATGGGGACATACTGGTCATGGAGATAAAGATTGCAGCAATTGAAGGACGTGAAACAAAGATGGGGCCTACCATGGTGACCACCCTTGAGAACACGTTCACAAATCAAAGGGGAGCAGTTGTGCTGATTACGCGCAATACATTCCTGAATTTCTAAATTTGTTACTTATTGTTTTGCGGGAGGAACTATGGCTAAACAGCTTTATTACGAAGATGTCGAAGTTGGCGGTGAAGTCACTGCGCTGAAAAAAATAGCCACTACCAGGATGCTGGTACAATATGCCGGCGCGTCGGGTGACTTCAACCCGTTGCACTACGAAGAGGATTTCGCTAAAAGCCTGGGCGTGGGCAAGCCAATCGTCCATGGCCTCTTGAAAAGGGCCTGGCTGGTTAACCTGATGACGGACTGGATAGGTGAAAAAGGCGGGTTGAAGAAACTTTCATGCCGCTACCGCGGGATGGATTACCCGCGCAAGATGAAAACTTTTGATGACCCGCATGATGGTGATACATGGTATTGCAAGGGCAAGGTCACCAAGAAATTTGTGCTGGGCGAAGAATCACTGGTGGAATGTGAGATCTGGGTGGAGAATGATAAAGGAGAAAAGAATACCACCGGCAGTGCACTCGCGGCTTTACCATCGAAGGCCAAATAATCATTCATAGAAAATAGTCTTGTAACCCTGTATCGCTGGTTGAGAGTGAGATGCACAAATCAACCAGCGATATTTTATTGCAATTGACATACTAACCGATGTTTGTTCAATGGTAATAAATTCTAATGGGACAGCGATCCTAACTTTCATCTTTTCCGGTGTTGCCACCAATTGAACATCCAACGCATCCAGCGTGATGCAAGGTATTGTAACTCGTGAGAGAAGGATATATACTGTAGCCTAATGGATGTTGTGATCAGTTCAGTCGTTGGGGCGATTCTCAGTTACCTTATTGGTTCTATCCCTTCAGCCTATATTGTTAGCCGCATGGCTAAGGGTGTTGATATTCGCAAGATCGGAACAGGTAATATGGGGGCCATGAATGTCATCTATAAGATCGGCTTCTGGCCGGGGCTGGCAGTAGGTATAGCGGACGCCGGAAAAGGCGCTCTGGCAGTTTACCTGGTAACCCTCTTACTCCAAATGGTGAATGCCCAGCCGCTCGCTATCACGATCATTCAACTGGTCTGTGGCCTATGCGCAATGGCCGGACACAATTACCCGGCGTACTTCAAATTCAAGCGGGGTGGCAGGGGCGTTGCTACCGCCAGTGGCATCCTGGCCTTCCTTATTCCCATGGGGATACCCTTTTTTATCGTTTTATTCCTTCTGCTCCTGGCCATTACCCGTTACCCTACGCTCTGCTACGCGGTCGCATTTTTCGCATTCCCTGTAACAGCGTGGGCGCAATGGGCTACCCCTATTGATATATGGATTCTTACGTCCCTGCCGGGTTTGGTTTGGTTGCAATCACGCGCTGTCAGTCCTGCCCAGCATATCCTGTTCATCATTTATCCCCTTGTGGTTATACTGATACCTGTCATATTTTATATTCCTAGGATCAAGGAGATATTATCGAAAGCCGGTGGCGTTCGAAAGGCAGGCTTCCGGCGCGATCTGAAAAAGGACAGGCCTGCAGGGTACGGACCCTGAGCCAGGCGTAACCGGCTTATCCGCTCCAGAATGGCAGCAGCCCTTTAATCCTCAGGTGAATAAACATCCATGCCTGTGTTGCTGTCGTATTTTCCGCAGTAAATAAATCCGCCTGGCAGTCAGCTTCCTGCGGGTTTTCTTTTGCGGGTATTGCATTCCAAAATATAAAGATGTATAGTGCATACGTATAGTTGACTGGGAGGTGGTAAAGAAATGAAGCTTAAGCTTATCGGTGATGTCTATATGGTTTGCGGGCTGTCGATACTGCTAACCCTGTTTATAATTGGTTGCAGTATTGGGAACCAGTTTACTCTACATTTTATCGGGATAATCTTCAACATTCCAGGATTGGCTTATTGCATTTTCAGACTTATTTCAGATTCACAGGATTACCTTACGGCACGTAAGGCTGCAAAATGATTGAGGCGCTGCAGACCGTGGCATGGATACTGGCCGGGCTGGCATTGGGTTGCCTGCCTTTTTCCTACTGGTTGGGCCTTTTTTTCCTGCAAAAGGACATCAGGCATTACGGTGACGGAAACCCGGGAGCTACCAACGTCTTCAATGCCGGCGGACCCGTTCTCTACGTCCTCGCCATACTGCTGGACGCCTTCAAAGCCACTCTGCCGGTCTGGCTGGCTCAGGTTGTCTCGCACATAGGGGGATTCGAACTGGCCCTGGTGGCCATCGCCCCCCTGGCCGGCAATATTTTCACCCCCTTCCTGCGCTTTCAGGGTGGGACGGGCGTCGCGGTCGTTTATGGGGTCTGGCTGGCCCTGCTCGGCTGGACCGGCCCGGTAGTGATCGCAGTCTTGTTCGGGCTGTTCTTCATCTTCATCAGGGAGACGCCCTGGTGCGTGATCTTCGGCATGCTGCTCTTTACAGTATTCCTGCTGGCCTTCCGTCAGCCGTTCCACGTGTTAGCGGTATCCATGGGCCAGGCAGGACTCATTGCTTACCAGCGCAGACAAAACCTTATCAGCAATCCCAGGATGCAGGACTGGGTCATCGCACTGAGCCGGCGGAACAGACTGTAATTCACCAGAATTAATATTCTTACAGAGGTAGCGAAGGGGATAGGTCAAATTGCAGCAGCATCTAATGTTGGAATTCCTGCTCTACATTCAGGCGGGCACGGTGCTCGGCCTCATTGTACTGCTGATAATAGCGCTGAGTAATGTGAAGTACTTGCGCCGCCTGCATCTTTATCCGCAACCCCCGGATTTTCCGCGTTTCTCAGTGCTGGTACCGGCACGCAACGAAGAGGATAACATCGGGGATTGCGTGAGCACCCTCCTCTCTCAGGACTATCCCGATTTTCAGGTGATTGTGTTGGACGATGACTCCACCGACAGGACCTGGGAGATTCTTCAGCAATTGGCCGGCGAAGGTACAAGGCTAAAGTTGCTGAAGGGCAAACCGCTCCCGCCGGACTGGTTGGGAAAGCACTGGGCGTGCCACCAGCTGGCGCAGGCTGCGGACGGGGAGTTGCTTCTGTTCGCCGACGCGGATACCACTTATCAACCTGATATGCTGCGCCATGCCGCAGGCGCCATTACCGCGGAGAAAGCCGACCTTGTGTCTGTGCTTCCCCGGCAGAAAGTGGTAACGTGGTCAGAACTGCTCGGCGTACCAGGGATCTA
>CAIYTC010000115.1 GCA_903929005.1 uncultured Dehalococcoidia bacterium
ACCAGGTCCATCTGGATATCTTTGGCTATGGACTGGTATTTCAAATAATCGCGCAGGTGCATGTCATCGGGGTTGGCCATGGCCGTCTGCGACCCTGCCAGGTTGCGGATGAACAGCCAGTTCTCCTCGTTGCATTCCCGCTCACGGAGGAAATCGCCCAGCGAACCCTTCATTTGCTCGATCTGGTCAAAGGTCAGCATGGCCATCTCCCGCAGCAGCTTCCTGGCCGACTTGCCGCCGTCGCTCATCCATTCATAAGGCCTGCCGTGCTCAACCTGGTGCCACTTAGTCTGATCCTTATTGTCTATGACCACGAAGCCCTTATTGGTCTTCATATAGATAGGCTTGCCCAAATACTTGCAGAGGAAGGTGATGCGGCCGCGGTCCCCCCAGAAGAGGCCATGCCCGCCGTCATTTATACAGTGGTTGAACCAGCCCTTCTTGACCACCGACTCAAAATCGGGCGTGTCATGTGTTACCCAGGTGCCGGTGCTGGCCAGCGCCCTCTGCAGCTCCTTATAGGAATACTCCTTGTCCATTATCCACAGCTTGTTGTCCTTGCCATAGAAGCTGAGGATGCGCCCGCCATAAAAGGACTCCTTTTCCAGTACCAGGACTTTCTTGCCTTCCTTTGAGGCGAGGATGGCCGCGGTGGCCAGTCCCCCTACTCCTGAACCTACTACTACAACATCGAAGTTTTTTATTGCCATTAAAGCGTAACCTCCTTTAATATAATTACTGTGACCCGTCTTACTACAGGTTGGCGCCACCGTCGATGATGAGCGTGGACCCCGTCATAAAGCCTGAGGCTTCCGTGGCCAGGTAAAGCGCTGTCCGGGCGATTTCCTCGGGTTGACCGATCTTACCCAGGGGCATCTTCTTCATGTAACCGGCCATCAGCTTCTCGTTGCTCCAGAGGGCCTCGCTGAACCTGGTCTGCACGATACCCGGGGCGATGCAGTTCACGCGGATTTTATGGCTGCCCAGTTCCACTGCCAGGCACCTGGTCATCATGATGATGGCGGCCTTGCTGATGCAGTAGGGGCCCAGTCCCGGGGTCACGAAGATACCGCCCACTGAGGCGATGTTGATAATCGCGCCACCCGTCCCCTGCTCTACCATCATTTTTGCGGCAGCCTGGCTGAGGAAGTAGTAGCCCTTGATATTGGCACTCATTATCAGGTCGAAGGGCGCCTCCTCCATGTGAAGCACATCGGCCATAACCGGGTTGGCCACTGCGTTGTTGACCAATATGTCAAGGCGGCCGAACTCCTCCTTAACCCGGGACATGAGGTTTTTGAGGTCCTCCATTTTGGCGTTGTGCGCACTCACCGCCAGGCTGCGCCTGCCCATTTTCCTGATCTCATCGGCCACTTTCTCGAGATCAGGGAGCTTGCGGCTGCTGACGACAACATCAGCGCCTGCGTCGGCGAACTGCAACGCTATGGACCTGCCGATACCACGGCTGCCTCCCGTGATTAATGCCACCTTACCTTCCAAGGACAAGTATGAAACATCCATTTAATTACCTCCGTCGTGTTTTTTTTTCACCGTAGGGATGGGCCTTCAGGGGTTCTGCCAACTCATGGTTGGTGACATTATAATTCATTTGTCCAACCTCGATGTCTGAATAGCTGCCTGTATATCCTTTGGTTTATTAGCTCCACATTTGCGTGGAGGTGGTATGCCGAGTTTTATCTGTCTTCGTCTTTCCTGTTTACGTATCCGTTCATATTCCTGTTTTCTTTCCCTTTCACTGATTGGGTAAACAGGTAAATGAGGAGCATCAGGTCTTGCAGGTGGTGGTTCCACTTTAGCAACTTGGCTATGCCGTATCAATTGCTCCCAATTCATATAAGGAAACTTGATGTTAGCTTTCATGGCAGGCGTTGTATCAGCGCCTATCTTTGATAGTGTTTCATGCGGTCTCATGAAGTTATAATGCACAAAGAAACCGTCCAGTATCCTTTCCGCTGTTTCAGGGCTTTTTAGGTCTCGCATGATTTTGGTGCGTGCCTTTATCGTACCATGCAAACGTTCAATGATATTATTGTTTGGCTTTGCTGTAAATTTCTTGACCTGCAAGTGTTTGGTATTTGTACCGAATACTGAGGGAATAGCACGCACATAACCTATCTGTTGGTCGGTCATTATGACTTTTGGTATCTTACCAGCCCGATTGTAGGCTTCTTTCAACGCTTCCCTCATATCATCCATATAACGATGAGCTGATAGCCTGGAGGCCAAAAGAAAGCGGGTTTTGAGGTCGATAACATCGATTAGCCAATACTGTTTGCCTGAAATATCAATAACCGTTTCATCAGCTAACCATACGTAACCAGTATCAGGGTGATAATTACCAGTGATTTGTATGGCATCTTTGGTAAATCGTTCAACCCAGTTATAGATGCCTTGATCGGATATATCTATATTGTAAATCTGTTTCAGCATCCGGCTAATCTCATTTAGAGATAACCCTTCATAGTACATGGCAACCGCTGAACTAATCTGGTCGATAGATGTCTGCATCTTTAGTAACGTATCTAATTTGGTGAATTTACGCTCACAATCTTTGCAGTAGTAACGTTGGCCACCTTCATAAGTGCCAAAACGGATGATATCGGGAGATTGGCAATATTTACAACTTGTTGGTTCAGCTACAACATAGCTCATATACTTATGTATAACACATTAGTAAACTCGCACGCAATAGTTATACATTACATTTTTTATAATTAGATACGGTGATATACTAATAATCAGAGTAGGAGATATGGTAAATGGAAACGAATACGATTTATTGTGGTGATTGCCTGAATAAGTTAAAGGACATCCCTGATGATAGCATTGACCTTATTTATATTGACCCGCCATTTAGTTCTAATCGAAGCTATGTAGCGTTTTGGCAAGAACAAGAAAAAAGGCATTTTGAGGATCGGTTTGAAGATGTACAAGCATACATTGATTATATGAAGCCACGAG
>CAIYTC010000116.1 GCA_903929005.1 uncultured Dehalococcoidia bacterium
CAGCGAACCTGATGCAATAATGCTGAGAACAATTGAGATTGTAGCATAAATTAATCTGGTCTTCAGGGGTGCGCTGCTGTACACTTTAACAGATATGCTTAGGAATAAATGATGAAATTGCCTGATTTAGCCGGTGGGTTCAAGTTGCTGCGCGAGGTGGACCTCAATGCCATCCGCCAGCAGGCTGAGGAACCGGTTCACGTGGCTGTTGCTGGTGAGCGGGGTGTGGGTAAATCTACGCTTAGCGGGCAATTGCTGTCAGGCCCCTGCATGTTTGAGGCGGGCCGTATACCGCCGCTGAGCGAATACCTGTTGGATGATGAAATGCCGCTCCAGCGGCACAGTATTGTGCTGTTAGTGCTGGATGCCACCGGGGAAAAACATACGCGTGAGCACGAAGTGTTCAAGGGACTGCGGCGGCGCAAGATTCCTGTGGTGGTTTGCTATAACAGGGCAGACCTGGTGCAAAACCAGCAGGCTGTATTGAACGGCGCGCAGGAATGGCCGGGCGCCGAAGTAGCAGTCATTGCTGCTACTGACCGTAAATCGCTCCAGAAGGTACTTGCTCCGGCCATGTTACGTGCCTGCCGGGGGCGTGAGCTGCAACTGGCACGCAGGCTGCCCTTGCTGCGTGAGCCGGTTTCACAGAAATTGATCGACGACGCGTGTTTTGTTAACAGCGCCTACAGTCTGACCACGGGGCTGGCGGAAATAAACGTTTTCCTCGACCTGCCGCTGAATTTAGCTGATATTGTGATATTGACCAAAAACCAGGCGCTGATGGCATATAAAATTTCGCTGGCCATGGGGTTGCCCTCCGATTGGCGGGAAACCATACCCAAGCTCACGGCGGTGGTGGGCAGTGCGTTCCTGTGGCGGCAGGTGGCAAGGCAGCTTGTAGGCCTGATTCCTGCCTACGGCATTCTTCCCAAGATTGCCGTGGCCTATGCCGGCACATATACTGTCGGGCAGGCAATTTATCAGTGGTGTGCTAACGGTGAGAAGCTCAAACCTGAGCGTTTTAAACTGTTATATACCGCCGCCTTAAAGCGCGGGCGCGAGGTTGCGCAAACCGCCGTGGCAAAACGCAAAGAGCTGCGCCGCTTACATAAGTAGACTATATACGCTTTCTGGACAGGGAAACCGCGGCCACAATAATGATTAAGGTTAGGGCCAGAGCGGCGGCAACCACATACATCCACAGGTAGAAATCAGCCAACGGAGCTAGTGTTGACGGCAGAGTTTTATTATCGCCGGCTGGTTGCGCGGTTTGCGTACCGGCATTTTCCGTCAGGGCAGATGCTGAAGGCGGGATAGCCGGCGTTTTAGAAATATTCCCAGCAATGCTGAAGGGCGATATCTCTGACCATTGGCCTGTCCCCTTTTCACCTGTGGCAGCCTGTACAACCCTGACCTTCCAGTAGTAGGTTTGGCCCGCTTCAAAGCCACTTTTATCGGCCATGGTCCAGGATGGCGCACGCCTTTGCGGTGTGACGATTTTCTGTGTGATTACCCTGGTGAAACCGCCGTCTCCGGCTACCCATACTTCATAAGCAACGGCCGCCGTGTTATGTTTCCACTGCAGGGTGATTTCCCCAATTGAGTTATCAGCTATATAGATGGCAATTAAATCGTCGGGCCGCGGCGATACCGGCAGCGGGGGCGCGAAGAGGACCTCTTTAGAGGGCGGGGGAGGAGGTTTATACTGCGGACCGGGAGACAGGCAGTCGCAGAAGGTCCATAACCTGCCGGTGCCGGCCGCATAGCTATAAGGCCGATTATCGATGGCCCACAGGTTTATACCGGGGGAGAGCTTGAGCGAAAGCGGTTCCCGTGTAAAAGCCATGCCGGGTACAAGCCCTGTATCAAGCACGTCCCATTCGATGGCGGGCGGTCCCAGGGACTCAGGGTAGAGCGTACGGTCAACTGCCGGGCCGGTTGCACCCGCGTAGGCGCCGTATAAAGTGCCCATTTGGGCCAATCCCCAGAAGCCGGCATGGGGGGCGCCCAGGCTATCCCAGCCGGGATTGGCGCCGGCTACCCAAAAGTAAATATTGCTGGCCGGGCTGTCGCTGGCTGCATAAATTATTAAGGCGCTGCCTGACCTGTAATCGGCCAGTGCATGTATGCGTCCTGAATCTGGAAAGCGGCTCGTGACGTTAAATGTACTGCCGCCGTCCAGCGAAAAGGCCACTCTGCTGTCAGCCGTATCGCCGCCGACCACAACCGCGCCATTCGGCGCTGCGAAGATGCTATGACCAGCAGTGATAGTGGTGGCTACCTGTTGCGACCATTGCGGTATAAGCGAGGATACATTAGCTTTGCGGACATATGACCCGGAAAGTATGTAAAGATAGCGGGTATTGTTAATACTCGTGACCGAAAAGTCAGCAACGGTCATGCCCGGCAGTTGCGCTTTCCAGTTTTGCCCGGAATCTTGCGATTGCCTGAGGTCGTTGGTGCCGCGCGAGGCGAAGAAGATGGCCTGGTCGTTGCCGTAGGTATCCATGCGCAGGATGATATCGTTGGTAGCAGAAGGCAGGCACAGCACACGTTCCCAGGATTTCCCCGTGGTCTGACCGCTCGAGCGCCAGATGCTGTTTAAATTAGCGCCCGCATTGTTGATTGAGGCCAGGTAGATGGTGTTGGAGTCCGGAGCCACCACAACGTCCGAGAGGAAGCTGATCTGGGTATCTATCAGACTTAGCTGGTTCCAGGTACTGCCGTTATCCCTGCTGATAGAGAAGGCCGATTCATCCAGAGGTAGGCTATTAGCGTATCCGCCTGGCCAGGCTGCCGGGCCGTTAAGCAGGGCGGAACTGGTCCCGCAGTAGGCACGGCTGCCATCAGGCGCCCAGATTACCTGTGCGTTACCGTAACCGGAAGTTGCCCCTCCCGTGGGCGGTTTTTCAGATTGATACCAGCAGGTGGCCGGGCAGGTCATGGGGGCATCGGTGTACCATGTCGGCACACCGGCACGGGCCGGGTCACCGCTAACTTCCCCTGCCAGCAGCTTTCCGCTGGTATAGGTGCCGAAATAGGCGATGCTTGATATGCGCCTGTTGGCTGTGGCAATCATGAGTTGATAAACGGCCGTGCCATCGATCCTGAAGATACCGGCGTTGCCACCGGCTGAATCCAGGCTTATATAAGCGCGGCACAGGGAGGGCGCCTGCCCCGAGTAGTCTGCCGGCAAGTCGAGGTCTCCGGTAATTACCTGGCCGGCTTGGGGGGATGCGCCGGGCCCGCTGGCCGTTATCTCCGGCGGGTTGCCGTTATAAATCGTTGCCCAGTCGGTAGTATTGGCGTTAAGATCGTGTATACCGGCGTTAAAGAAAGTTCCCGTGGCGGTAGCATAGAGGACGGCAAGGGAGGGATCAGCCCTGTATGCGCGGGGAAAACGTATGCTAAGCACATCACCGTTTAAACCCTGAGCTGTCCATGACCCTCCTATCCCCGACGTTTTATACACGTACAGATCACCGCCGCCGCCTGAACGGGTTCCGGCAGCGATATCATAATTACCGTAGTCAGGCGAAATTACAAGGGCGCTCAGGTTAGAGGCTGTGGGGAAATTGGTATCGTTCCAGTTTTGTCCGCCATCTACAGAAACGAAGACACAGCGCGGTTGACCTGCAGTACTGGTTACGGCAGCCATGAACTGCGGGTTATCCGGCGCTATGGCTATATTCCAGACAGGCAGAGATGCGCCCGCTGAAACCAGGTTAGGGCTGATTTCCAGCCAGCTTGTGCCGCCATCAGCAGAGTGGTAAAGCTTACTTTTAGCGGTGTCGGCTGCGTAAAAAGTCCTGCCATCTGCGCTCGTGGCCAGGAAATTGATCTCAGAAGGGCTGATCACGGTATTGAAAAAACTGCCGGGAGTATCTACCACGCTCCATATCATCCTGCCGGCCTGGGCAGGCAGGGGCATGAGAATGGTGAGCAGCGCCATCCCAAGCACGAGAGTTGCTATCACACGGCATTTATTTAAAAGGTAATTCATAGATAACGTCAAAACTGTCATTGCGGTGAGCCGAAGCTGCGAGCCGAAGGCGTGGCAGGCAGCGAAGCAATCTGTCCTTCAGTGGCGTTATGCCTTGAGGTTGCTTCGTCGCTTCGCTCCTCGCAAAGACAGGATTAGGGCGGCTCCTCGCAAAGACAGAATAAAAAGGCTCATCGCAATGACAAATTTTAGCGGGCATTCTTGCAGCCTGCCTGTTTTCAGGCGGGAAGTTGATCGGGGGGAATAATTTGGGATGTGGGGATATCCAGTTCCGGCATACCGTCGGTATAATGCGGTGCCGGGGCTTTGAGTGGCTGCTTGGGGCCGTAATTACGTTCTTCATTGATCGTATCCAGCAGGCTGTAGGCTACCTCCGTAGTCCCCTTATGGGTGGCCTTATGTCCGGCCGGCAGTTTACAAATGTGCAGCTCCCATTCATTATAGGTGTCACGCGTCCAGGTGACGGTCCGCCCGCCTACCAGCGCCGCGCTTTTCTTATCGCCCGGCGTGACCGTTATCGGCTTGATGCTGGCATTCCTCCATTGTGTGACCACGCTGCGCAGGAGCTTTTTAGTGGTAGAGCCACACTCTTCAGTTGCTGAAGGCCGGTCTGCTGCGGAGTCGATGTTATTGAATACTTCAGGAGACGGCAGGCTCTTTTTCTCTGTTACAGTCGTAAACTCGGGCATTTCCGCTAATGGTGGCAATTCCTTGCCATGTGCCAGCTCATCCTCATATTTTTGAAGCAGTTCGCCGAATTTCTCCATGAGCTGCTCGCGCGTATTCTGGGGCGATCTCTTCAGGCCTTCGCCTATCATGACGACGGTGGTCTGCGGTGGCGGCATAGCCGCAGGCTGAGGTGGAGGGGGAGGGGGCATGGGATAGGGCGGATAATAAATTGGCGGTGGTGGAGGCATGCCCTGAACCTGCGTGGCATAGGGTGCAGGCAGAGGCTGCTTACCCTTCCGGCTTAACGCATATAGTCCGTAGATGGCGCCTGCGACTGCGAGAATAGCCAGTGGTATAGTGACAGCGGGTGTGGAATAATCCGGGTCCCACTGGACGGTTACCGTCCTGGGTTCATCCGCAACTGCCGTACCGCTGTTTAAGAGTGCTTTGTACTTGCCTCCGAAGAACCCCAGGATGCCGGGCATAGCGACCTCAGAGGGTGTTATAGACCATTTGCCGCTGCTCCCGCTTTTTAGCCATCCGCCGCCCTGGACGCTGCCGAACTGCGATTCAATGTTAACCTTGTAATAGAGTTCGTATGTAGCTACGTAGTTACCAGAAGAAGCCACGGCTGTATTCAGGACCTGGGAATTGATCTTGTCGCCCCTGGGTGTAAGCCAGTAGCC
>CAIYTC010000117.1 GCA_903929005.1 uncultured Dehalococcoidia bacterium
CAAGATCAGGGAATTCAGGCCGCTCCATTTCCCTGAGGCAGGGGTCTGCCCCTGCCAGGTGGTGTGCGACACTGACTCAGTCGTGTGGCTAAGTGGAAGCATGAATCCGATAAAAGTATCGGCGGGTAAGACGTTTTGTCCAAGCCATTTCCAGGGTTCAGGAGATAAGGGCCCCTTCGAGTCCTTTTGCGACTTTGTTTCCAGCGGCCTGGCCTGGGTGTCGGAAGCTTACAAACATTTGAAAAGCCAAGTCGTGGATGCAGTCAGCAGCGTCGTTTGCAGCGGAGATCCCGAATGCGAGAGTCTGATAGCTGGAGGGCTGGATGTCGGGCTGGTGGCTTTAGGGTTACCGCCAGACATCCCCAATTTTGATGAACTGTCCGAGCAGGGCCTGGACTATCTTAGCAAGGAAATATTAGAGCAGGCCGGCTGCGAGGCATGCTCCGATGTTGTCAAAGAAATGAAAGCCAGTGATCTCAAAGATAAGTTGCACACATTATTGGAAAGCAGAAAAAACATCGGCAATGCCTGGCTCGATGAGGGGGCTGCACATCAGATGGGCATTGAGCCATTTGTTATCACCTCGGGGTCAGGACACTGGGACCCCAGGACCACCTACTACCCGGCCCGGGTCACGGTTGACATCACCCGCAGTTCCGATCCGGCCAGGAACAAAGACTATGATATGTTCCAGAAATACTATTACCTGAGCATTAATTTCCCAGCGGTCAATGATAGTATAGCCAGCGGACATGTAACGGCCATGTGTTTAAACGGAGACGTGGAGGTACCATTCCAAGGACCGTTGAAAGGCGATCTTTTCAAATCGGTATTGGTACCCCTGCCACCGCTCAAACCGGGCGAGACCATTACCCTGCCTATCAATCTCCTGGCAAGCGAATACTGGATACCCGGGCACAAAGAAGCCATGGGAGGATGGACAACCATCGAGACCTACGACGGATACGTTAAGAGGAGTTCAGCCTGGGATGACTGGTGGATACTATACTATGGGTGCAAGCTGGGCATCGGGGCTTCCACCATCTGCTACGCAGGCACGGGAAATCCTGGTATTCTCACTCACGATGAAGCGGAAAATATAGCGATACCGCTTGGCGAAGTACCGACAATGCAGGCTTACGGTTCTTTCATTTACTCCAGGTAGAATTAACTCCGCGGATATGAAGATGAATATAATACGGCCTTTGTTCCCCAGGATTGCGGAGCCAGGCAATGCCACGGCAACCGCCAGAAGCGCCACGTTTGTTATCTCGTCGCTATTCATTCTGGTCCTGGCTATATCGGGATTTTCTGATAATGTGACCGCAAACAGTCCGACGTCACGCTGCTGGATCGACTACCCGCTGAACGGCAGCACACTTGATACCGGCACCTCATATCAAATCATTGCCCACAGCACCAGCCCCAACAGCGTGTCTCAAACCGAATTTAGCATTAATGACAAAGTGCTTGGTACGACCTCCAACCAGAATGGAAGTATGGCAGTCGGGACGCAAACGTGGCAGCCCGGCACAGCAGGCCAGTATATCGTCAAAGCCCGCTGCAATGACCGAACTGGTAACTGGAGCGACTATGCCATGGCAATGGTAACCGTAACCGGGGCAGGATCCCGGCTGATCTTACCAGGGCTGCAGCCGCCAAGGATTATACTACCGTCAACAAGCCAGACCGGAACATCATTCTCAGAAATGACCCTATCAGCTGATCATTTTTACTATCGTGCCACTGCATGCGGCCCCAAACAGGTGACAATACGGTTAAAGGTCTCCGCCCAGTCTGGCATAGCCAACACCACAATCTGGTTCAGGCTGGCGGATCAGAGCAGCCAACAAGCGACTGCATGGACCTCCCTGCCCATGCAGGGAACTGTTGGCGGAAATGCAGGGGAAACAATCTGGTCGCTGACCTTAAATTCAGAAAATGACATATCGGGATTTGCCAACTACACTAATGCGTGGTTCCAATTCTATTTCAAGGCAAAGAACAAAGCAGGTGTTGAGATAAATTCCGATACATATTATCAGAGGGTGACACTCTCAGCTTGCGCCGGTAACCTAGTCCGATAATCAGAAAGGCCGCCACTATACAAACATCGGTATGTACGTTAATCCATGATAAAAATCATAGGTCTAAAGCAGTTCAACTCTACCCATACAAGCTCTTTCTCATTGTGTGCATAGCATCCTCTTGTGCCGAACTGCAGAGCCGCTGTCTGCTGGAGCCGGTGTTAGGCAGGCTTTTTAGCGATACCCCGAATATGGGTATATATTACATTCATGCCAGAGAATGGAGTAACATTTACCATTTCTACGATCACAAAACTCGAGCAACGTAAATGCTGTTCAATATCTCGCGTAAGGTCGCACCCGCATGCTATTGTCTTACTCAATCCATTTAATCGAATTTGCCATTTCCGTATTTTCTCATCCTGGGCAATTCCATGTTCCAAGAAATGGAGCCGCCCCCCAGGTTTCAATACCCGGTACGCATCTCTAAGTACAGCATCAACATTATCTACCGTGCATAATACATCCACAATCACGACCGTATCAAAACGCCCCTCCTTAAAAGGAAGCTGCTCGCCTCGCCCTTGATGCCATTCAATTGATCGCTCCCATGCATTCGCACGCAGCTCAGCCCTATGACGCATTGCGTCTGATGGCTCTACTGTAACCAACGCTTTGATGTTATCTGGGTAATAAGGAATATTTATACCAGTGCCAATCCCAATCTCAAGTATTTCCCCCCTAACCTCACGTAAAAGGAGACGGCGTTGCTCAGCCATTTCTTTCGGTTCAGTAACCTCAAGCACCCAAGGAAATATCTTATTCGCATAAAAACTCATTAGCTGCCTCCTTCAACAACTCACTGACCTGCCCCAGTAGTTATACCACTTCTTAAGTTAGTCCCACAAATGCAATGACGCAGTCATCGGGAATCTACGTGGTCATATAGCTAAAAAATAACCATAAAATAGCCACCCTGAACCATTGCCCGTGCGATTATTACTATTTTGTGAAATCCACCTATCCCCAGATATGGTAAACCAAATTTAATTTTACCTTGACTATTTAACAGCTAAATTGGTAGTCTTTTATTGAAAGGAGGCAAGCGGTTACTGCCTTTTAGTGGGGCTGAATGGAGTTCAGGTGGTCGCCAATTCGAACCGCAAAATAAAAGTTCTGTCTACCGTACACATTGGCCCACCATGAAGCTAAAACAATAACCATTCTGGACGGTTCCCGAACTCTCTTGTCTACTGGCTATCAGCGCGAATGGTTAATCAAGTTCCAGATTGGTACGACCAACGTCGCCTTCCATCCCGGGACGGACAGGGGTTCATAACAATTTCGGGGGAAAGCGGGATGCACCTACCCATTCAAGGGACTGGCGAAAGGGTGCCCCTGAAGTCTTACTCTTGACGTATAGGCTCTACCGACATCCGGGCATGGACCTGGCTTTCCGGGTGGCTGCGTCAGCTTCTTCAGTCCTGCCCAGTTTTTGCAGGAGGTCTCCCTTATATAACCAGTTTTGGCAGACGTTCGGGTTCAATTCCAGGCATTTATCTATGGCGGCAAGCGCCTCTTCATAGCGGCCGAGTCGATCGAGGGTAGCGTACTTCATGTAATACCTGAAGGGATCATTTGGTTTCAGCTCGATCATTCTGTCGTATATTTTCAGAATCTCCTCATCCTTTCCCAGCCCCCGCAGAGCCTGGACTTTCCATCCCATCAGGTCTGTATCGTCCGGGCTGGACTCGAGCAACCTATCGTACATACGGAGCGCGTCGTCATAAAGTTGAAGCTGCAGCAGGGTCTGGGCCATCTTCTTTTGAGCTATAACGTTCTTTGGATTGAGCTCAATCGATTTATTAAATGCCTGCCGGGCCTCGTCATTTCTCTTGAGTTGCAAAAGGGTGATGCCCTTGTTCGACCAAAGCTCAGAAGATGTGGGATCCAGTTCAAGCGCCTTGTTGAATTTGTCCAGGGCGTCAGCGTAATGCCCGTAACTGAGCAGCTGTCCCCCCTCCTCGTTCAACTGGGTTGCGCCAAGAGCGCAGGAAACCAGTATGAGGGATAGAACTGCGCACAACACTATTAGGGCTGGAACGTTTTGACTCCCCGATCTTTTCATAGTGCCCTCCGGATGCGAACTATCCCAGCCGGGATTTCCCATATCAATTCACAATTTGGCAATTATCGTCACTTATCTCCATTGGTGAGCATAATATGCCTTAACCGCCTGGCTGTCAATGACCCCTCCAGGCCCTTCTCTGTGTTAAGCCTATTATGCTCCTGAACTAGCACCCCAGCTCATTAATCTTCAGATGCTCGCCGCCAGTTGAACGTGATGCCGTTCCCATTGATCTTAGTCGGGACCTTGGTTATGACGTCATCATACCTGTGGCCGCAGTTCGGGCACCTACAGGTGTCGGAAGGCATGGTGCATCCAAATTCAGAACATTTTAGGTCGGTCATTTTATCCTCCTGTAAGTAATTGCTGGAGCGCTGGAATAAGCTTATTGCTCTCAAACAGGAGTTCGGGAACCGTCCAGTGTGGCCCACCAAGTTAGGCGATATTATTACCTAACTTTAACTTCGATTCTTTACCCAGACGGTTTTATTTTCCGGTTTTAATTCTTAAGGCGGTGACATTATTACCAAAACCACTTTTAAAACATGTTATTAGACTGATGGGTCATAAATATTGTGCCGGATGGCCCTTTTCCATACATGGTTAGCCGCTTATAATAGGGTGTTAGCATGTGCACGGCTTATAAACTCCTGAAAGAACAGCAGGGTATGACCGGATTAGACTGCCATCATCCTGATCACTTTCATCGCTCTTCCACAAATATATAGGAGGTGATTAACATAAAAAGCATCTATAAGGTCCTCATAGCGGCTGCGATAGCTCTGGTTGCAGGCGCTGCCATCGGCTTTATCACCGTAAACCCCGTTGCCAATCTGGTCACCAGTGGGAGCAACATCAAGAACGGACCATGGTCAACCAACCTGGCCTATGGCAGCAGCGGTGCAAATCCCTATATCAAGGCCTGGGTCGCCGAAAACGGACTTATGGCAGTGAGCGCATCCTTAAGCATTTATCTGGACGCTTACACTGATGACAGTGGACAACCGCTGGTGGCCAATTGTGACTATGTGATACAGGGTCCGGCGCCCAAGTCAGGATATTGGAATATCACTGTTTACAACGAGGATGGCTTCCTGGTAGCCAATGACCAGAACCGCTGGTCGTTCAGTTCTACCGATATCAAGTTCGAGCCTGACGGCAGTTTCAAAATATACCTGTCGAAGACCGCGAAGCAGGGGAACTGGCTGCCGGCCGGCAACGCCAAAACGCTGAATGTGTACCTCCGCCTGCATGACTCCGGGACTGCTTACTCGAACGCCAATGCACTGAAGGCAGCGCAGCTGCCGCACATCGTCAAGGAGGGCTGCCAACAATGAAGAAATGGATACCGTGGATAGGATGGACGCTTTTAGCCGTCATCGTTGTGGCTGTCATTGTAAACCTGATCGTCGCGGTCAGTATTCCCACCTCTATAATGGAAGCAACAATTACCAAGAAGTTCAACTTTCCCAGCAACCAGTGGGTTTTCCAACCGCCGATTACAGACAAGAGTACAGATGTGATCAGGCCAGCGCCCGATGATGTCTATTCACTCTGTATTTACGACGTAAGCCAGCATCCGCTTCGCGTGACGTCTACGACAACCCAGTATTGGACCATCTCCGCTTTTGCCATGAATACGGATAATTTCTTTAACCTTACCAATTTGCAGGCGAAGACGAACCCGGTTGAAATTGTATTCGTTTCCAGTGGGATGATATACCAGGACCCAACGGGAAAGGCACAAGTCGTAACAGCGCCCAGCGACAAAGGCATACTCATGATCACGATGGTTATCCCCAATCAGGATGCTTTGCCAGGTATTTTACAGGCTCAGAAGCAGACTACCGCCGAACTGGTTAAGTAGCGGCAATGCCTGAAAAAATGAAAATCC
>CAIYTC010000118.1 GCA_903929005.1 uncultured Dehalococcoidia bacterium
AATGCTTTGCCGGGCGCCGGCGCTGCATAGAGGTGGTAATAATCATCCGCGCCGCCCAAAGGTTGGGGGGTGTTTTTCTTCAGCCACTCCAGAGCTTCCATCCAGGCCTGGGGGGGGTGCTGAGGTTGCCTTTGGCCAGGCCGGCCGCAGCGGCTGCGCAGGGAACCATGACGGCCGCCACCGCCAGTACCACGATTATCAAAATGGTCATGCGCCCGGCCGACAGGCGCAGCGGCCGCGCGGCAGCCTTTTTAACCTTCTTGCGCGGCTTTACCTCCGCTATCTGTTCGCGGCGCGGCCAGAGGGCATAGATGACGCTGCCGGCCAGATAGCCGGTCAATACGGCTATGCATACGGAAAAGTAGGCAGTAAAGCGGACCATGCCGAATGAGATAAACATCCAGACCAGGCTCCAGACGGCCATGAAGATGTGCCGGGGTTCCCCTTTTTTGGCGCCTTGATAAACCAGCAGGACCAGCCCGGCCAGGCCCGTATACAGCGCCAGGGCAAACTCGCTCCAGGCCATCTCGAGCGTGAAAAGGCCGCCCGGGAAGAAAAGCGATTTCATCTCACCGACCACATTCTGGCCGCTCCTCCAGGAGAAGAACAGGTTGATATAGGCCATGACCGAACTGAAGATAGCCGGGAAAAACAGCCAGGCGGCTATGCCTCCCAGGGTCAACAGCCCGGCGACCGCGGCTACGAAATACACAGGCCGCGCCCCTCGTGCCGACAGGACATAAGAGATGATATTAAGCCCGGCCGGCATAAGGATGATGGCTGCCAGCGCCAGCAGCGTCATATTATCCTGCGAGACCGGCAGGAAGATCAGCAGGGCGATTAAAAAGCAGGTGACGGCCATTTTGCTCAGATAGTCGGTGGGGAAGCCGCGCAGGTGGTCGCTGACGAACTGCAGGATGAAATAGATGAATAATATCAGCACCAGCATCAGCGCGCCCTGCCAGGTTATCAGGTAGAGCCCCAGGCAGATGCCGGCCATAAAGCTGTAGGGTATGTGGTGGCTGGCGGGCGGGAACTGACCCCTGCGCAACCGGTCGTAGGTAAAGCGCCGCCCGTGCTGGATGGCCAGAATGAAGAACAGCATGAAAAAAGAGGTAAAGAAAAGCTCGGCCACGTGGTGGTCGGTGGCGCCCAGCAGCGTGCGTGACAGCCACTGGCCGGGCAGCAGCGCCAGCAGCAGGGCTGCCACCAGTCCGGCCCAGCGGTTGACCAGCGTCCGGCCGATGAAGAAGGCCGGAATTACCAGCAGGGACCCCATTACCGCCGGTATAAAGGCCGCGATTGTGTCGGCCGTCTGCTGCGCAGGCGCCGCGCCGCCCAGCAGCCTGATGGCGCCGGCCAGGATATAGGCGAAGAAGACCGGCGCGTTGCCGATGGCGGCGCCACCCGGGTAAATAGAGTAGGGATCGAAGCTCATAAGCCGGGGGAAGTTGGCCAGCAGGTTATCCACCAGCCGCATGTAATAGTATGAATCGACGCCCGAGAACTTTATCCAGGGGCCGTCGAAGATAACCGGGTAAGGCAAGACTACTCTTATATACAGGGCCACGGCCAGGGCGGCCAGTATGGCGGCCAGCGAGAAGAGCCAGTCCGGAATCAAACGCCTGTTCATCATATAATTTACCTTCCAACACAAAAACGTCTTTGCGAGGAGACCTTTTTAACCTGTCTTTGCGAGGAGCCCGCAGGCGACGAAGCAATCTCAGTGCATTACGTCACTAACCGTGCGATTGCTTCGCTTCCTGCCGCGCCTTCGGCTCGCAGCTTCGGCTCACCGCAATGACAGTGTAAAAAATTGGCCTCGCAATGATATTTTTGGGTTTCACGGATTATACTCAAAAATCTTTACCTCCGCTGTTTCGGCCGTACCTGTCTTCACCTGCTGGCTGGAACTGTAAGCCAGGCGGTAGCCGGCCAGCGCTTCCAGCGGGACGGGGCTAAGTCCCGGCTCCTTGCCCACCATGCGCCAGTTGCCGGCCACCTGCGCGGCTATAAAGGCTTCAGCCTCGGGGTAGCTGCGGAAGGTCTTGAGGCCGGTTATTTCCTTGTAGGCAAACCCATCCGCGCCCGTCCTGGCCTCCCAGGAGATGGCCGCTGTCTCTTGCGGCTCATATTTCAGGCCGTCAAAGCAATAAAGTCGCACCGCCATGGTACGGTAGTAGTCAGGGTAATACAGCAGGGTGGGCGACAGCTTGTCCTTCTGCTGGCGGTAATATATTTCATAATACTTGCTGGTTCGCAGGCCCGCAGCGCCGGCAATTGTTTTGAATCCGAGGTCCCGGTTGACCATATAGCCGTTGACAATCACGTAGCGCATGTTCCAGCCGGCCGCCATCCGGGCGGCTTCCTCCTTCTCACCTGTGGTAAAGAAGTATTGCTCGCCGATCTGGGCTGAGCCCGGGTTGGAAAACGGCACGCGGTGGCCGATACGCGTTACCCAGTATCCGTAGTCCCACCAGCAAACGGTGCTGTAGGAAGCAGCGGGCCTGGCCTCAGCGCCGGCCGCCGGCGCCGGCTTATAGCGAGCATAATAGTAAGCGGCATCGCCGAAAGGCTCCGGCGTATTGGTGCGCAGCCAGTCAAGCGACGCGCACCAGGCATCGCTGGGGGCGAAAAGCGCCCGGGTGGCCACGTCGAAGAACGGTTTATCACCGCCCGGCAGCGGGCCTGTATTAGGGTAAATCACGAGCGCTGCTACCACTGCTATTCCCAAAGCCAGCCGGGCGGGGTTCCCGGCGGTTGCCGCCGCCGCCTTTTTTCGGCCCGTCTTTTTCCCGGCGATTTTTTTAACCCCGGGCGCAGTTTCAGGTTGCGCAGGGTCTTCTCTCAGGCCGCACAGCCTGAGCACAAGCCAGCCTGTATAGCCTGCCAGCAGGGCGGCGTTGATGGCCAGGTAGTAGGCAAAGCGCCGCATGGCCAGGGCGGCCAGCAGCGCTATTATGCTCCAGACGGCCAGCAAAACTATTTCAGGCTCTCCCCGCCTGAAGGCCCGGTAAATAACCGTTGCCAGCGCTAACAATGCCATCACGGAAGCCGCCGTATAGTTGCCCCAAACCAGGTCAAAGGTGAAAGACCCCTGCTGGATAAGTAAGGGCTGCATTTCAGCTATGGTTATATGCGGGTTCCAGGCAAAGAAATTGGTCAGGACGCCGGTGGCCCCGGCTAAGAACTGGGGACTGACAATAGCGGCCACTCCCAGGGCTGCTCCCGCCAGTGTAGCAACCATGAGTGGGTAATAGGCTGCCTTGAGCCGGCGCTGGCGCATCCAGGCTGATAGGGCGGCCAGCGCCGCTGAAGACAGCGCGGCGCCGGCCAGTGATACCCATGTCAGCATGCCGGCGGATGAGGTTATGCATATCAGCAGGGCGGCGCTGTAGGCTATAAAACCCGCTGCGCCCAGGTATGCGCCTGGCCTGCCGTGAAGATGGCCGGCTATAAATTGCAGCAGCAGCCAGGTAAAGCTGATGAAGACGAAGAGCAGGGCGCCTGCCCAGGAAAGCAGGTATAACCCCAGGCACAGTCCTGCCAGCAGGCTGTAAACCAGCGGCCTGAGCGACCTGCGCCTTTCGGTGGGCGGCCAGGGGTAAGCGGAAAGCGCCTTGCCGTAATGCACGGACAGCAGCAGGAAGAGCATAAAAAGCGTGGAGAAAAAAATCTCCAGCGCATGGCTGTCCGTATTGCCCAGCAGCGTGCGGATCAGGAATTCGCCCGGCATCAGCGCGATAAAGCCGGCGGCCACCAGTCCGGCCCATTTATTGAATATTGCCCGGCCGCTGAAAAAGACCGGGAAGACCAGCAGCGCGCCCAGCACTGCCGGGAAATAAACGGCCACCAGGTCCACCGTGTGCTGTGACGGTGCGCCGCCGCCCAGAAGCCAGGCCACGAACCCCATTAAATAGACGAAGAAGAGCGGCTGGCCGGCCAGTTCCCGTCCGCCGGGGTAGATGGAATAGGGGTCTACGCTGAGAGTCAGTGGGAAATGCTGTACAAAATTATCCAGCAGGCGTACGTAGAAGTACGCGTCGTTATCCGTGAATTTAACCCAGTTGCCGCTGAAAACATGTTCCCAGGGCACGGCCATGCGCAAAAACAGCGACAGCAGGAAAATCAGCGCCAGCAGGCTGTAGCAGATGGTGTTTTGCAGGTTCGTGCGGGTCATGGCCTACATATTATCAAAATTTGGGCTGTCTTTGCGAGGAGCGATTTTAATCTGTCTTTGCGAGGAGCCCGCAGGCGACGAAGCAATCTCAAGGCATTACGTCACTAACCGACAGATTGCCGCGCCCTTTATTAGATTGTCTTTGCAAGGAGCCCCCTTTTTACTTGTCTTTGCGAGGAGCCCCCTTTTTACTTGTCTTTGCGAGGAGCCCGCAGGCGACGAAGCAATCTCAAGGCATTACGTCACTAACCGTGGGATTGCTTCGCTACCTGCCACGCCTTCGGCTCGCAGCTTCGGCTCACCGCAATGACATTTTTGCCAGAAGCGCAGGCGACGAAGCAATCTTAAAACACGCGCGCGCCCGCCAGTGCCCGGGTGAGGCATTTGTTTTCGGCATTGGCAGCGCCGTTTTCATTTTCCGTGTCGACACAGACCGTGGCGGGCGTGGTGTTGGCGTAGCTCCAGGAGAATGTGCCGAAGACCAGCGTGCGCCATTCGCCGGGGACCAGGGGCGGTATGTAGCCGCTGGCCATGATATTCATGCCTACGTAGAGGTTGGCGCTGGACGGCTTTGAAGAGGCTGTCCCGTTGTTGAGCACCGTATAGTAAACCATCGAGACCTCGCGGAAGACGTCCACCACCGTCAGGTCTGCGCTCTCAGTGACCGGAGGGAGCACCTGCACGCTGACGGATTTCAGGGCAGGCCCGCCGCTGCTGAGCGCGGTGATGGTATAGGCCGTGTCGGCCTGAGGTGTGACCGTGCGGCTGCCACCCGCGTCCACGCCGCCGATGTCAGGTTCTATGAAAACGCGGCTGGCGCCGCTCACATTCCAGCTCAGCGTCAACGGCTGCCCTGAAGTTACCGTCAGGGGGGTGGCCGTGAAGTTATTGATTACAGGGAGGGCGGCGTTTTCATTCAGCCTGACCGAAAAGCCCGTCTGCGACACTTCCTGTCCGTCCAATAACAGCCTGATGGCATAATCCCCCTGCTGCCAGCCCGCAGCGGGGGCATTTATAGAGAAGATGATAGTGTGGGCGCCGGCCACGCCGAAGGATTCCTCCTTGAGGGTTTTCCAGGCGCCGTTAGCGTTATAAAGCCAGTGGGCGCTCATCCGGGAAGGCGCGGCCAGCCCGGCTGTGCCCACCGGGCAGAGTATGAGCGGCGTATCCACGCTGAAAACCGTTGAAGAGTTGAGCGGCCGGCCCGAAGGGTCCACCTGCGTGGTCAGCACAGCTCCTGGTATCGGCAAGGAGCAGGCGCCTGCCGCCGTGATGATCAAGATGCAGGCCAGTGCCGGAATTGAACGTTTTATAAAACACATCATATTACCTCCCGCATTAAATTGTCATTGCGAGGCCGCCGCCCAAAATTGTCATTGCGAGCCCGAAGGGCGCGGCAATCTGTCCATCGGTAGCGTTATACCATTAGATTGCTTCGTCGCCTGCGGTCTCCTCGCAAAGACAATCTAATAAAGGCCG
>CAIYTC010000119.1 GCA_903929005.1 uncultured Dehalococcoidia bacterium
GGCCTCGCAATGACGAAGTAAAAGGGAGCCCGCAGGCGACGAAGCAAACTCAAGGCATTGCGTCACTAACGGACAGATTGCCGCGCCCTTCGGCTGCCACGCCTTCGGCTCGCAGCTTCGGCTCACCGCAATGACATTTTTGTGTCTGTCTTTGCGAGGAGCCCGCAGGCGACGAAGCAATCCCATGGCATTACCGCGGCCGGTCAGATTGCCGCGCCCTTCGGGCTCGCAATGACATTTTTGCACTGTCATTTGCGGTCAAAATTAGCCTGCTATATACTTGGTGATCATCACTAAATACTCCGGGCAATTTGATAGGCGCCTATGCGCGGTAAATTAAGCGGGCTGATCATATTCACCTGTCTGCTGGCATTTGTCGTAATAGCCTTATCGCTGCGCATCATCCCCTCTTTCAGCCAGGTCTTCACCGGCGGCTGGGTGAAGTTCACCTCACCCGACGTATATTACTTTATGCGTCAGATTGATCACCTCGTCTATAATTTCCCTAACCTCATGCCCGTCGATCCATATTTCTGGCTGGCCGGGGGAAAAGGTTCAGGTGAAATCAATTTTTTCGAGTACCTCCTCAGTACCATAACCCTGCTGGCCGGCGGTGGTTCGCCCTCCCCTGAGGTTATAGACCTGGTTGGCATGTACTTCCCCGTTGTGTTAGGCGCCCTTACACTGATCCCCGGCTATTTCCTGGGCAGGACGCTCTTTAACCGCTGGGGCGGGTTGCTTACGGCCGGCCTGCTGGCCGTCATGCCCGGCGAATATTTAGCCAGGACAGGACTTGGGGCCACGGACAGGGATTGCCTGCAGGTTTTCCTGGTGGTGCTCACCATGCTTTTCACGGCGCTGGCGGTTAAATGCGGGGCGGACAATGAGCTGTTTGCCGGAAGCAATGGTAAGGCCGGGCGCCAGGCCATCGCGCAGGCTTCTATTTACAGTCTGCTGGCCGGCATTTCGCTGGGCCTTTTCCTGCTGACCTGGAGGGGCGCGTTTATCTTCTCGGCCATCATCCTGGTTTTTGTCATCGTCCAATCTATCATCGACTGTCTGCGGGGGAGGCCGGCTAACTACCTGTTTTTCACAGGCGCCATCATTTTCCTCTCCGCCGCGCTAATATTCTTGCCCTTTGTCCAGAGCACAACCTATCGGGCCTCCATACTATTGGAACTGGTCATAGTCATCGCGGCTGCACCGGTAAGCTGGATAGTCGTCAAAAGGGGGTTGCGGCCCTTCCTCTATCCCATCCTGCTGACCGTACTGGGCGCTGTTGTGCTGGGTGGGGCATATCTAATATTTCCCACCATATTTGAGCAGGTTAAATCGAGTTTGTTTGGCTCTCTATTCCTTACCGCGCTTGAACAGACTGTGTCTGAAAGCATTTCCATTTTATTTCCTGCCGGGCAGTTCTCGCTGTATATTTTATGGGTTAATTACACGATAGGTTTTTATCTAAGCCTCATTGCGATCGGGATGCTTGCCTTTCTGGCCATCCGGGGCAGCCGGCCCGGAGTCACCTTGCTATTGGTCTGGAGCATTGCCCTGCTGCTGCTGACTCTGATGATGCACAGGTTTGCCCTATTTTACGCGGTCAACGTAGCCCTGCTTTCAGCCTATTGCTGCCTTAAATTCTTTGAGTACCTGGGCATTGTCAGGCGGGAAGCAACAAACCCTGCCCTGCCATCGGTAACGCCGGAGAAGAGCGGGCGCACTAAGAAATTGCACAGCCCATCCAGGGGCAGGGTACCCTTAATGAGCGTAGTGCTGGGAGTGCTGCCGGTCCTGCTGATAGTATTCCTGCCCAATATCCCTACGGCCGTATTCATTTCGGGCACCTTGCCCTTCGCTCCCAGCAATGCCTGGTGCGAATCGCTGGACTGGCTTAAAAACAACACACCGGATCCCTTCGGCAACCCTGGTTTTTATTACGAGGACTATACAAAGGCAGCTTCCGACCAATACCTTTACCCGGATTCGGCCTATGCGGTTACGGCCTGGTGGGATTACGGCTACTGGATAGTGCGCACCGGTCACCGCCTGCCCAACTGCGATCCCGGAGGCGGCAACCGGGAGCAGGTAGCAAAATTCTTCACCGGTCAGGACCTGGAAAAAGCTTATAAAGAAGCTCAGGGTCTGCGCTCCAAATATGTGATGCTGGATTATGCCACCGTGACCAGGATGTACGACAGTGTCCGGCTGCATGCGGGACTGGATATGACGCAGTTTTTCGACGGATACTACCGGCCCATACCGGGCACGACTAAGCTGGAGCCGGTTGTGCTGTATCATCCGGAGTATTACCGGTCTCTGGCCGTCAGGCTGTATAATTTCGATGGCGCTGCGGTCACACCGAAGTCCTGCCAGGTCATATCCTGGGAGGAGCGCCTGAGCGTGGAAGGGCCGTATAAGCATTTGACCGGCAGCCAGGTTTTCCCGGGCTATCAAGAAGCGATTTCATTTATCTCCGCTCAAAAAACCGGCAACTACAGGATTGTCAGTGACAATGCCTTTCAGAGCCCGGTTCCGCTGGCCCCGGTATCAGGTTACCGACTGGCCTACAGCTCGGACAGCAAATATAAATCATCCGACGGCACTGAGATGCCCGAGGTGAAGGTCTTCGAATACATAAAGTAACGCTACCAGATTCATTATTGCCCCGTTGCGAGCCCGATGGCCGCAGCAATCCCACCGTCCGTAGAGGCGTTCCTTCAGGTGCGCCCGCTCTTTGTGCGCCCTACGGCAACCCTGTCATTGCGGGGCCGAAGGCCGCGGCAATCTGTCCGTTAGCGCTCCCAAAAATGTAATTGCGAGGCCGAAGGCCGCGGCAATCTGTCCGTCCGCCGTAACGCCTTAGGATTGCTTCGTTGCTTCCTGCCGCGCCTGCGGCTCGCCGCTTCGGCTCACCCTCGCAATGGGCATAATACTTGATGGCGACTATGTAAGCACAGGGTATCAGATTTGCTACGGTTGACAAACCATGTATAATATTACTATAGTTGTCAACTTAGCGATCATAAAAGGAGATATTCATGGTTGGGCAAAGATTACAGCAGTTGAGGTTAGCGAGGGGTCTTTCACTTGAGACATTAGCGGCGAAAATGGGGGGGATAGTGACCAAACAGTCTTTGTCTAAATACGAGAATGGCAAAGCGAATCCATCTCCCTATGTACTTAGCAAACTCGCTGAGGCATTGAACATAAATGCTTCATACTTTTTTTCTGAGCCCGCGATTAGAATCGAATACGTTGCTTACAGAAAGAGCGCTTACCTGCTTGAGAAAGACAGAAAAACATTGAAAAGCCGCTTAAATCAGGCTTTAGAAGACAGGGTCCGTATCCTGGATTTGACGGAACCATCCGAGGACACCTCTATACCCATGAAAGAATTCACGGTCTTAAAAATCGAGGACGCTGAGACAGCGGCTGAGAAGATGCGAGAGAAATGGAAACTGGGAAGCGCCCCTATATTAAATACTACAGCAACGATAGAAGACAACTCGATCTGCGTGATGAACATAAGAGCCAGTGATGATTTCGACGGTATTTGCGCCATTGTATATGATAATGAAGACCGGGTAAAAACGGCGGCATTAGTGACACGCAATGAAATCGCTGGTGAACGGCAAAGACTGAATCTCACGCATGAACTCGGCCACCTTGTATTAAATATAAAAAATGGGGTGGACGAAGAGAAAGCAGCTTTCCGTTTCGGGGCTGCGTTCTTGGCGCCGGCACAAAAGGTCTTCCAGGAAGTAGGGAGAAAAAGGGCACTAATTCAATTGCAAGAACTACTTCTTCTAAAAAGGCAATTCGGCCTTAGCATGCAGGCCTTAATATACAGGATGCATGATCTAAATATAATAAATGAATCGTATTACAGGCAATGGTTTGCCCGGATCAATCAATGCGGGTGGAAAAAGCAAGAACCTGAGGAGTGGGCTTTTGAGACATCACATTGGCTGCAACGAAATGTATTGCGTTTAATCGCAGAAGGAATATTGAGTCAAATTGAGGCAGAAAGAATAATTGGGGAAAAGTTGGCATTAGATATGCCTGCTTCGGTGATTGAGCGTCGGGCATTTCTAAAGTTGCCCTTGGACAAAAGGCGGCGAATATTGTCCGACCAGGCTTCGAGTATAGTCCAATATTACAAACAAAATAGCGAGTGGAAAGGCGTGGAAGGCGGTGACGTTATTGAGTATTAGCAGGCAACCCAAGAGAGGCGAAATATGGATGGTTGATTTTGATCCTGCCAAAGGAGCAGAGATCGAGAAACCGCGTAGCGCGGTAGTCATAAGTTCAGATTCCGTTGGCGTATTACCACTTAAAATTGTAGCGCCTGTTACTACCTGGAACGAATCATTTAAAGGTAAACTGTGGTTAGTGGAAATCGCACCTGACGCAAACAATGGATTGACACAGCTATCAGTGGTAGACGCGCTACAAATTAGATCCGCGGACGTATGACGGCGATTTATAAACCGCGTCGGGAGAGTATCATCCAGTAAGATGGAGGAAATCGCTGCTGCAGTTGCAATTATTGTAGAGTACCAGTAAAACGTTGGTCCCGCGTAGCAACTACTCTATTCTCTGACTCGATCATGAAAATCAAATGCTCCAATTATGGTAAATTTTACCGTAGCAGTGTGTCAGAATTGAAAGAACAGGAGTTAGTCAAGATGTCGATCAGGGAGCGCCTCATTGGAAAGATGAAATCATTGCCTGCGGATAAACTTGAGGAGGTTGCCGGGTTCGTCCAGTTCTTGGAGTTGAAAGAGAAAGATCAATCAGGTCTGGCGGAATATGGCATGGGCGACTATTTGAATCAACTTTCAGCCTGTGAAGAGATGTTGGCCGCCGGTAAGATAAAGTGGAGCCAAACAGGGGAGACGTTATCGTAGTCGATTTGAACCCTATTGCCCCATTGCGAGGCCGAAGGCCGCGGCAATCTGTCCGCGTTGGATGGATTGCTTCGTCGCCTGCGAGCGCTTTTACCCTCGTCATTGCGGGGCCTTCTCTCGCGTTCGTCATTGCGAGGCCGAAGGCCGCGGCAATCTGTCCGTAGTACGTGAGGCCTTGCGGCCTCAGGATTGCTGCGCTTCCTGCCACGCCTTCGGCTCGTAGCTTCGGCTTACCGCAATGGACATTTCAAAGCGAAGCAGGCGGGTGCGCCCGGGCAATAATTGCCCCGTGATATAAAAGAGTATAAGATTTTAGATATGCGTAAAGAATCACTGCGCTTATTAGAGCAGAGCAGGCACGATTTTGATACGTCGGCTCAACTGCTCAAAATAAAAATCTACTATGCTTCCGTATTCTTTGCCGAACAGGCCGCTGAGAAGGCCATTAAGGCGCTGCATATTGAGAAGAAACGCAAAGCGGAGTTTACGCACGACCTTGTTGAACTGGCGCAGGTTTTAGATGCGCCCCGCGACGTGCTTAAAGCCGCCGCCGAGCTCAGTCCCGATTACATAATTACGCGCTATCCTGACGCGGCCAACGGGGTGCCGGCCGCCTTATATGACGAAGAGTCCGCCGTGGCGCATTTAGGTTATGCCCGTAGGATGATAGAATGGGTAAGGCTCGAACTGAAATTAGAGACATAGAGCAGTTGCGCTCCCTGGTGAGGTCGCTTCCGCTCAAGCTGGCAGGCGCTTACCTTTTCGGCTCCCGGGCCAGAGGTGACCATCTGGAGGGGAGCGACTGGGATGTGATGTTGATCGCCCCTGATTTTGCTGCCATGCCCTTTCCCCAGAGGGGCACCTATGTACTGGAGAATAGTGACCTCAGGCGTGTTGACCTTCTGTGTTACACGCCTGGCGAAATAGAAGAGCGCGCCGGAGAAATAGGCATTGTAGCCGAGGCGCTGCTGGGGATTAACCTGCTGTAAATATCAGAGGCCTCCAAAATTCTCGATCACCGCTCACACGTACATCAGCTTGCCTTTCGGGGTTGGTATTTCCCGTCTGTATGGATAGGCAGGCAAAAGATCAGCTCCCTGTTCCAATCGGCGCCCTGCATAATCCCAGTCACCAATCACCAGGAACGTTGACAAATAGCCTTGCCGGATATAGTATTATGTCTGAGTTACCATACAATAATTAAGGTGATTAATATGGCTATTGAAGCAGTAAAATTGACCATAAGTTTGCCGCGCAATCTAATTACCGTTACTGACGAAATTGCGCATGAAAAGAAGGTCAGCCGGAGCAGGGTTATTTCCTTGTGCCTGCAAGAATTGGCTGAGAGGCGACTGAGGCAGAAGATGGAAGAGGGATATAAAGTCATGGCTAAAGAAAATTTGAAATTTGCCCGGCAAGCCTTTGATTTAGCCCCTGAGATACTGTCGGGCCGGGAATGATCATTCATGTCTGCAGAATGTAAACGCGGCGATCTTTACATAGTCAATTGGAATCCCGGCAGGGGAAGTGAACAAACCGGCAAAAGGCCGGCCTTAATTATCCAGAATGACACCGGGAACAAATATAGCCCTACCACTATTGTAGCCGCATGCAGTGCTGCAAGGGCAAAACCTTACCCTTTTGTGGTTGGTATCACAGCCGGAGAAAGCGGTTTGGACCGGGATAGTACCATCAACTTATCCCAGATCATGACCATAGATAAAGCACGTTTAGAAATGAAACTGGGCCAACTGTCCACTGCTAAAATGGACGCCATAGACGAGGCAATTAAGCATAGTCTTGGCATTAGCTTATAGTAAGCCAACGGGCAATAATTGTCCGGGGATATAAAAGAGACTTTACCCCCCTGGCGAAACAGAAGAGCGAGCCAGAGAGACAGGCATTGTGGCCGAGGCGTTGTTGGGCATTAACGTGCTGTAAATAGCTGGAGCCTCCAAGGTTCTCGATCCCCAATCACGCGTACATCAGCCTGCCTTTCGGGGTTGGTATTTCCCGTCTGTATGGACTGGCCTTCAAAAGACAGGAATACCGGGAATTATTGCGGCGCTCAGCGGGCGGAATAGTGGACAAATTAGCACCGCTCGAAGCAGAGAAAATGTTACAATCCCGCTGCAGGATATACTGTGAAAGTTCATAAAAATAGCACAGGGGCAACTGACAGATGATTTGCTGATAAGAGTAGTTTATGAGGAAATGGATAAAGAGGTCTTGGTCATTACGCTATATCCAGCCAAAAGGGGGCGATACAAATGAGAATGAAATATGATGGTGAAGGGGATACCCTTGATATTCTGGTAAAGAATTGCCAGATACACCATGCAGTGCAGGAGGACCGGGTAATAATAAATTACGATGAAAACGGCGATGTCGTAGAGATTGAGCTTCTAAATGCCAGCAAATTTCTGGGAGAACTTCTGACCGGTATCATACGGGCTAAGGCGAAACC
>CAIYTC010000120.1 GCA_903929005.1 uncultured Dehalococcoidia bacterium
ATCTTCCTCACCGTTGGAGAGCAAGCCGACCCTGGGTTTTTCTATCCCGAATATTTTCGTCATGTAGACACTGCCCATCTGAGCAAATTGCACTAAGTAGTCCGGTTTGCAGTTGGCATTAGCACCGACATCAAGCAGGAGGACGTAGTTAGCAGGGAACGAGACGAGGACGCTCAACGCAGGCCGCTCGATTCCTTCGATGCGTCCCAGTATCAGGGTGGCGGCTGTCATCACGGCGCCTGTGTTCCCTGCTGAAACGAAGGCGTCTACCTCTCTATTCTTCAATAGCTTCATGCCGACTGCTACTGAGGAGTCTCGCTTATCTCGCATGACCTCGCTGGGGTGATCTGTCATCTCAATAACCTGGCTTGCCTCAACGATAGGTAGATCATAGCGGTGCTTTCTCAGTTCCGCCTCGACTGCTTCCTTTTTGCCTACAAGTACGATCTCGATTGCGTGTGCCTTGGCGGCGGCTACCGCCCCCTCGACTTCAGCTGCCGGGGAGTGTTCCCCGCCCATGGCATCCAGAGCAATTCTCATATTGATCTACCTTCTTCTTCCCACAGGTTGCATTGCCCGCCCCATCTTGCTAGTACCTTCTTATCACGAAATACCTGTGATATCTCACATAGTGAATCACACTCTTTACATTCGAAAGATGAAGCGCTGAGATCAGCATCCGTGATTTCGAATCCATTGAATGAAGTGGCCTTATCCTTCAATTTAAATTCTTCGTGTATGATAAGTGCTGCGCCGATAGCGCCAGTAACACCAGGATGAGGTGGTACTATCACAGGCAAACCGAGCGCTTCCTTGAGCGCCAGGACCATGCCCCGGTTGAAAGCGACGCCTCCCTGGAATACTACAGGAGGCATGATTCCCTTCCCTGTGGCTATGTTATTTATATAATTGCGCGCCAAAGCCTGGCAAAGCCCTTTTATAATATCGGCTCGTTTGTGCCCCACTTGCTGTTTGTGAATCATCTCCGTCTCGGCGAAGACGGCGCAGCGCCCGGATATCTGAACCGGCTTTGTGCTTTGAAGTGATTCCCTGCCGAAGTCGTCGATAGGCATGTTCATGCGCTGCGCCTGCTGGTCAAGGAAACTTCCCGTGCCGGCGGCACATACCGTGTTCATCCCCATATCTGCGACGCCGCCATCCCTAATGATGATTATTTTAGAATCCTGGCCGCCGATTTCGATTACTGTTGCAACATCGGGCACTGAATGCACTGCAGCAGCTGCCTGGCACGAGATTTCATTTTTCACCAGGTCTGCATTCACTAATACCCCGGCCAGGTAGCGTGCGCTCCCCGTGGTGGCGACGCCTGCTATCCGTGTGTCGTTTGGCAGTGCGGCTGATAGCTCTCTGAGGCCCTGTTGTATCGATACGATTGGCTGACCCTCGGTGCGCAGGTAGAGAGAAGTGACCAGTTCGTCTTTATCATTAAGCACGGCGAACTTGGTGGTCACCGAACCCACGTCTATTCCAAGGTAAACGTTATTTTGCACTGAGAAATTCCCCTTTTATTTTACGGACCAGATTTTTATCTGCCAGCAGGTCCACTGCCGTCATCGCCAGAGCCTTGGCCCCGTCGACGAGCCCGCGGTCGCCTTTCGCTGATACAGCTGCTGCGCGAAACGCAATGGAGTGCAGAGGCGTTTTAGGCGGGGCGATGGCCACCTCAGGATGGATGGTCGGGACTACCATGCTTACGTTGCCTACATCGCTCGAGCCGGAGGCCCTGTCAGGTATGGGCTGCGGGTCGCGGCCTATCGAGCGCATATTGGCGGCCATTATCTCTGCCAGCGTCGTGTTGGCGCGCAGCGGCGCGTAGTATTC
>CAIYTC010000121.1 GCA_903929005.1 uncultured Dehalococcoidia bacterium
GGACAGATTGCCGCGGCCGCTGCGGCGGCCTCGCAATGACGAAAGGGATAGTACGCCCTGGCGCGACATCAGAAGACCGCTTCGTGACTTCATTTCACTCAACGACGCCGGCTACGGTAACTGTTCGCCGCTTTCGTCCGACCATTCCTGCATCATCTTCTTGATGCGTGTGGCCAGGTTGGGATTGGACCGCATCCTCTCGATAAAAACGGGGCAGCCTTCCAGCATGGAATTTTCAGCGGCGGAGGCCAGGCCTGACAGCAACTGGCTGAAGCCTAAATCCTCCATGCCCGGCGGACTGCTAAACGAGACGTTGGATCCGAGCTGTTTTTTCAGGTCGAGTTCGGTTACACGTACGGGCAGCACGCAATTTTTATACCAGGGGCAGGTTTTACACTGCAGTAACGATTGTGCTTCATCAAGAATATCGGCCATCTTAATTTATCCTCACCGGACCCTTGCCTATTTTAACCCTTCGCGCCCTCCCCCGCAAAAGAAGCTGCATTTAGGGCAATACCTGGAATCTTTCGATATATTGTAACCGCAGTTAGGGCAGATGGGTTGCAGCGGACGCCCGCAGTTGCCGCAGAAACAGTCATAAGGGACACGTGGCCAGTTGCAGTTTGGACACCATGCATTGATTGCTCCGAGCACGCCGAGCCGTGAACCGCAGTGCTGGCACTGCGTCATCTCGGCGGTATTTTCTTTCAGGCAAAGTGGACAGATGTAATTTTTTTGCATAGCATCATTAAAACTGCTGAATATTGTATGCCTGTTAATAGATATAGGCAATCGATAGCTATTTATCAGGGAGTGGTATCGAACTGCATATCCGGGCCTTTGCCCTTATTTCCGTATTTATCTATTGAGAAAACCCTGTAGGCATAAGATGATCTGGGTAACAGGTTGCTGAGGCCGACTTCGTGCACAAATACACCCGCATTAGCGCCTGTCGTAGGATCATTTTGAATAGGTGTTGTAGTGTTAGCATAAGGCCATAAGCCGTATTCAACCTGAGAACTGGATTGCTCATCGGTTACCCAGGAGACAATGGCGCCGCGGCTTTGCCCTTCCCTTATTTTCACCAGGGAGATTTGGGGGGGAGTTTTATCGGTCACGATGGCTGCTTTTGGAGGGCCACCGGTCTTTATCCACCCGAACTGGAAGGCCAGCACCAGGAAAATCGCCATGCCCACTATCAAAACAACCAGTGAAGACAGTAAGATGGGATTTGTGGTGCGGATGAAATGTTTTAGCTGCTCGGTCAGCCTGTCAATGGCGCTTACCTGAGGAGCTCCCCCGCCGTAGCCTGTCTGTTGCATGTAATCATATGGCTGCTGTGCATAGCCGTCCGGATATGGCTGGTAAGGCTGCTGTGGTTGAGCCTGGTAATCCTGCGGCGGGTAGGGCGGGTACCCGGGTTGTGGCGGGTACCACGGCGGCTGTGGCGGTGGTTGTGCCGGATATTGAGCCTGCACCGGCGGATTCCCGGCAGGGGGCAGCGGCATGTTGCAGGCGTGGCAATACTGGCTGTCCAGACCATTCCCCGCGTGGCAGGCAGGGCAATAGGCTACAAGTGTGTTGCCGCATTGAACGCACATCCACTGGCCATGCAAGTTCTGCGCTCCACACATGGGACAGGGAATTGTCGATTGATACATAAAGTTAATTCAGGCTTGTGCTAAAGCGGTGGAGTTTATTCTGAAGGTGTGGTGACGGGGTTTGTGTCTGAAATGGCCTCAACGCCATCCTTGTTATGTGATATCACACGGTACTGGTATTCCGTATTTCCCGTCAGCCCTTTGACTATAACGCCATGGCCAACTGTGCCCAAGGATTTGCCGCCGACGGGGTCATCCTGTATTTCAGTTTTGTTGCCGAATGACCCCTTCGGCCCCCATTCTACCTGTGAACTCGAGGGTTTGTCGGTCTTCCAGAAGATGGCGATCTCCTTTATTGCTTTGGATGAGATCGTAATTTCGCTGATTACGGGCGCCACCGTATCCTTTGGCCCCTGGCTGGTCTTGGTGGTGTTATCGCTGCCGAATTTGAGTATGCTCTTCAAATAGCCCTGGCTATAGGCCCAATAACCGAATCCGGCCAGTCCTGCGATCAGTAAAATGAGCAGGAATACCAGCAGCCCTTTGCCGCCACCCTGTTGGGGAGGTTGGGCGCCCGGTGGGTAGCCGCCGCGTGGCGGGTAACCGGGTTGAGGCGGATACCCGGGTTGCTGTGGTGGATAGCCGGGCGGTTGCGGCGGATAACCCGGTGGTTGTTGCGGATAACCTGGCTGTTGAGGCGGATAGCCAGGCTGCTGCGGAGGGTAATAGCCTCCCGGTTGCGGCGGATAACCTGGTTGCGGAGGGTATCCAGGTACCTGTGGGGGATAACCTGGTTGCGGCGGGTAACCCGGCTGTTGCGGCGGGTAACCCGGCTGCTGAGGCGGATAATAGCCCGGCTGTTGCGGCGGGTAGCCCGGCTGTTGAGGCGGCGCCCCGCCGAATGTCATGCCGCACCTGGCGCAAAAGGGGCTGCCCGGGTTTGACGGGGTTCCACAATTAGGGCAGGCTACCGGCAGAGGAGTACCGCAGGCATTACAATACCTCTGGCCCGGGGCATTATTCGTACCGCACCTGGGACATCTTATCCATTGCTGCATATCATTTCTCCATTACTTCGCCGCAATTATCTATTAAAGGTAACGTATTCCCACCGGCTTTTGTTTAATCATTTTTCTTGATTATATACACCAACATTAAATAAATCAATAAATACAACCTGCCGGTTGGTATATTGTGAGCTACCTGCCAACCATGTAGCTCCTGCGTGAAACCTCTTCGCCCCGGGCATTATAGAGTACTGCAGTATCGGGTTTCTCGTTATTCCAGATATTGCCATACCCGTAGTTGAAGGAAAATCCGCCTGAAGAGCAGTGTACTTCATCAGTGAAGACTAATATCGTTTGCCCGGGGTACAGTATGCATAGGGCAGGTTTGCCCTGTTGGCCTTTAGCCGGCTTCATGGGTGTCTGATCGGGGGGCTCTAAGGGTGCGCATGAAGACCAATTAATCTCACCGGCTGGTAGGTTGACGGGCTTCTCAGTTTGGGGTTGTTGTGACAGCCGGTTAATCTCCGACTGTGCCGGGTTTTGGACGACTGCATTAATGCTTTCAGGAGCGTCCTCCTCATCAACAGCCGGGACTGTGTAAGGTAAACAGGGAAAAAGGCTGGGGAAGCGGAAAGTGGGGTAGCCTTTGGTTATATTCATCAGGCGCCAATCATTGATATCCTGAGGCATATCACCACGGTTCTGAATTACTACGAATTCATCCCTTTCATACAGCAGGGGGTTGCAGCAGCCGATCCTTGTCAGCGTGCCCCGGTGGTGAACGAGCATTATCTGGACCGCTGAGTCCGCCGATAGCCGGGCATCAGCTTCAGGATTGGGGGTTGCGGGATCCACGGAGCCAGGGGAGGTTTGCCCCGGGTTCACCTGAGGTGTCACGGGCGCCTGTGTTGATGCTGCGGTTGGTGTGGGAGGTTTATATTCAGGTGGAGGCGGGGTAGACCAGGGTAGCTGCATGCAGGCAAACGAAACCATGAGAAGCAAGGCAGGCATGGCCAGCCAGCCTGATTTTGTAACCTTGAGCCGCTGCAGATATATCATAGCTACAAATGAATTATATGCATGAATGGCGCCCGATGTCCACAGCCGTCGACTTTTTCAATGGGAATGGCCTGGCATAATAACCGTAATAGATTAGGTTATCTTGATTTTAAGGTAGCTTAAAGAATAAAATATAGCGTTAGGGGGCGGCTAGCTCAGCGGTTAGAGCACTTGCTTCACACGCAAGGGGTCACAGGTTCAAATCCTGTGCTGCCCAGGGCCGAAGTGGCGGAATGGCA
>CAIYTC010000122.1 GCA_903929005.1 uncultured Dehalococcoidia bacterium
AGCCCGCAGGCGACGCGGCAATCCATCCCTCCTGCCGTAGGGGCGGGTTTTTAAACCCGCCCGCCAATCAGGCTCTGAAGGTACATCCCTACGGTTACTTCGGCCGCGCCAATCTATCCCCGTCCATGCCGGTGGCCTCGCCGCGCCTTTCGGGCCCGCAGTGGCCATGGACCGGACCGCGGCACAAAGCATTTATCAATAGCCGCGTTGATATTGAACCTGATGCTCACCATGCGCGTGATGACTGCTATGACTCGCATCTGGAGCTCGATGCGCTGGGGGTACTCGTCAAGGAGCGTAAGAAGCTTAACGCGCATGATGGCAATTTCCTCGTCAAGCCCTTTAACTGCGCTGGCCTTGACAAGCTGAAGCCTCTGGGCTTCGTCAAGAACCCGGCTGTATAGCCCGTGCTTGCGGGCGTTCTGGTTGCCCCTGGGGGCGCCTACCGGCTTCTTTTCTGTCATGTATTACCTTAAACATCCCATAACGATCGCCAGAGCTGCCATCTCGTAATTGCCTTCTTCAAACGCTTTCTCAAGTAAAGACATGTGCGTTGATTACCATAATAGCACATTTGTGCTCATTAAAAAAGGGGGGTTTATCACAAAGGGGGTAATGGGCGCGGAACATTGAAATTTCCGCATTTTTCTTAAATTTTGTTGCGACCCCCCCCCGATAAGGAGTAAGATAGCCAGAGTTTATAGATGTAATGGCATGGGTACCGTGTTACCGGTTATTTCTGTAAGGTTACCGGGGGCAAGACAAGGCGAGGGATATGCTTAACAAAAGGACGTGGTTAGATGGATAAAAAGAAGCAGCCGTCTAAAAGGAAAATTGTTGGGTCAGGGGCGGGCACCGGCGGGAGCAAGCGGGCGGAGTCACTGAAGGAGAGCGAGGAGAAGTTCTCTAAAGTCTTTAAATTAAATCCTACCCCAATGGCCATTAGCACATTGGCGGAGGGGCGATATAAAGATGTCAACGACAGTTTTCTACGTCTTACCGGTTATTCTCGAGAGGATGTCATTGGCCACAGCTCAATTGAGATGGGTATTTGGGCAAAACCAGGTTCTCGCACCAGGATGTTAGAAATGATGCGTGACCAGGGGAAAATCGATAACTCAGAATACGAATTCTGTATGAAGTCAGGTGAGGCGCGTTTAGGATTGCTTTCAATGGAGACAATCAGAATTGGCAGGCAGCAGTATTTTCTCTCTATACTGAATGACACCACCGAGCGCAAGAAGGTGGAGGAAATGCTGCGGCGCAAACAGATAATGCTTGAGCGGACCGAGGTTATTGCCCGTCTCGGAAGCTGGGAATGGGATATCGCAACAGACACTGTGATCTGGTCGGAAGAACTGTTCAGGATCTTCCAGCGGGACCCGCAGGAAGGAGCGCCGAGTTTCGCCGAGCATCCAGCCTTATATCATCCTGACGACATGGCGCGCCTGCAGCAGGCCGTCGAGGCCGCCATCGCCGATGGAACCCCTTACGCGCTTGAGCTCCGGGCCATTCGGAAAGATGGAGAGACACGGGTCTGTATGGCGCGTGGAGTCGCCGAAAAGGCGCTGAGTGGGCAGGTTGTCCGTCTGGTTGGCTCATTACAAGATATCACCGAGCGCAAGAAGGCAGAGAGAAGAATTCAAGAAAGCGAGGAACGCTACCAGCGGATCACCGCGGGGTTGACCGACTATCTCTATACGGTGCGATTACAGGACGGGCAGGTGGTGGAGACAACGCACGGCCAGGCGTGCAAGGAGGTGACGGGATACACGAGAAAGGAGTTTGCGGACAATCCCAATCTCTGGATGAACATGGTAGTGGCGGAGGAGCGCGGCCAGGTGCTCGAGCGCGTTCAAAAAATCCTGGCGGGAGAGAACATCCCACCCATCGAACACCGGATTGTACGCAAAGACGGGCAGATCCGCTGGGTAAGCGATACGCCCATCCTGCAGTTTGATTCTGAGAATAGGCTCGTGTCGTACGATGGGGTGATCAAGGACATCACAACTCACAAGCAGGCAGAAGAAGCGCTGCGGGAGAGAGAGACGCGTTTGCGCAGCCTGTTCGAGACAATGTCCGAGGGTGTCGTCCTGATCGCCAGGGATGGGCAAATCATCAGCGCCAACCCTGCGGCAGAGAGTATCCTGGGGCTTGCACGTTCGCAGATCGAAGGGCGCACCTACGATAGCCCGCAGTGGGAGATGCTGCGCCCCGACGGCACACTGATGCCGGCGGAGGAGATGGCCGGCCCCCGCGCCATGAAGGAGAAGCGCGCAGTGAAGGACGTCGTGATGGGCGCTATGCATCCGGACGGATCGGTCTTCTGGATCAGTGTCAACGCCTCGCCGCTCCTCGATGCGGGTGGCGAAACCGAGGGGATCGTAGGCACTTTCACCGATATCACCGAGCGCAAGCGGGGAGAGAAAGCGCTACGGGAGAGTGAAGAGCGTTTCCGCAGGCTTTCCGAAAACTCACCCGATGTTATCTACAGGTACCGCCTGAATCCAGTCCCGGGCTTTGAATACGTTAGCCCTGCGTCTGTTAAAATCTCGGGGTACACCCCAGAAGATTACTATGCTGACCCGTTGCTCACCGCCAAGATTGTGCATCCTGAAGATCGGGATCGCTTTAAGCAGTACTACCGCAGCATGGACTCCTTGGGAGCACCACTTACCCTGCGCTGGATCCATAAAACCGGTCATGTAATTTGGTCAGAAGAGATTGATGTGCCAGTATACGGTACAAACGGCGAGATCATTGCCCTGGAAGGAGTAGCCAGGGACATCACCGACCGCAAGCGGCTGGAAGAGGAACAGCAACGTGTGGACAAGCTGGAATCCGTCGGCCTGCTGGCAGGCGGCATCGCCCACGATTTCAATAACATCCTCACTTCCATCCTGGGCAATATCAGCCTGGCCAGTATGGAAGCAGCACCCGGCAGTGAACTGCAAAACAGCCTGGAACAGGCGGAGAAGGCATCACTGCGGGCCAAGGCGCTAACCGTGCAACTGCTTACCTTCTCCAAAGGCGGGGCGCCGGTCTTGAAATTAGCCTCATTAACGCAACTGCTGAAAGATACCGCCGGCTTTGCCCTGAGCGGCTCCAATGTAAAATGTCATTTCTCGATACCCACCGGCCTGTGGCATGCCGAGATTGACGAAGGACAGGTCAGCCAGGTCATCCATAACCTGGTGATCAACGCCCGGCAGGCCATGCCGGCAGGCGGGAGCATAGAAATAAGTGCTGAAAATATAGCCCTCAGTGAAACGCAGAGCCTGGGCAGAGGACTGCCGCTCAAGTCAGGGGATTACATCAGGATCGCCGTGGCAGACCACGGTACAGGTATACCTGGAGACCACCTGGAAAAGATATTCGACCCGTTCTTCACCACCAAGCAGAAGGG
>CAIYTC010000123.1 GCA_903929005.1 uncultured Dehalococcoidia bacterium
GGCCAGACGTTCCTCTACGGAGCTAAGGGCGGCTCAACCTTTGTCATGGGCAACGCTGCCGGACGTCCCCTTATCAACTCGGTTGGCAAACCGAGGGTGGTAATAAACGGCACCTGCCTCGACTTTCTGGCCGAGTCTTTTATGGCTGGCGATGTTTTCAACGGCGGTGGATTTGTCATTCTGAACGGGATTACCTTCGATGATAAGGGACAAATGATTCCGTTAAAAGAGCCCTACCCTGGCAGTAATATATTTTCACTGGCTTCCGGCGGCGCTATTTACCTGCGTGATCCTGGCAAGTATGTCGTTCAACAACAGCTAAATGGCGGCGGGTTCTTCCTGCTGACCGATGCTGACTGGGAGCTGATTTCGCCTTACCTCCAGGAGAATGAACACCTGTTTGGTATCAAAGTGACTGAACTGCTAACGGTTGGCGGCAAACAGTTGGAGCCAGCCGAGGTTTACCGCAAAATTGCTCCGATAAAAATTGCGGCACTAGCTACCCCTAAAAATCCGGTGAAGAATAATTCACACTAAACCCGGAACGAGAGGATAAGATGACGATTAAAATAAAAAAACAAGCTGCAGAAACGGGTCTCCGACGTAAGGTCGAAGAAATGTCAGGCGTTGACCTGAGCCTGTGTTACCAATGCAAAAAGTGTACCTGCGGTTGTCCGGTAGCCAAACTCTCACAGTCCCCGCCATCGGAAATCGTGCGAAGGCTTCAGCTGGGCGCCGGCAATGAATTGCTAGAGAACGACCATATCTGGTTGTGCCTTTCCTGCGAGACCTGTTACTCGCGTTGCCCAATGCAAATCAACGTCGCTTCTGTCATAGATGCACTGCGTACCCTGAGCCTGGCCAGAAAGACTTCATTGCCCAGGGGCAACTCCCCGCTGTTTAACCGCACATTTCTTAAGGCGGTTGAAACCTACGGCCGTTCATATGACCTGTTGGCCATAATGCAGTACAAGCTCGGTGGAGGCAACCTTACTCAGGATGTTGAAAAGTTCCCAACTATGTTAAAAAAGGGCAAAATGGCAATTTTACCTCCTTCCGGAGCAGATAAAAAAACGGTGAAGCAGATTTTTAAAAAAACTCAGCAGCATAGAGTAAGCGGCAAATGAAATACGCCTATTATCCCGGATGTTCGACTCACTCAACCGCCCGTGATATGCACGAGTCCAGTGTGGCGGTTGCCCGCTCCCTGGATATTGAGCTGGTTGAGCTTAAAGGCTGGTCATGTTGCGGCGCTACCGCGGCTCATCAGACTGACAGGGCGCTGGCTGCTTCTCTCCCGTCTGCCAATCTTGTCTTGGCGAAAACATCCGGCCTGGATATGGTGGTTAACTGCGCCGCTTGCTATAACCGCCTGAAATCTGCCAACCACGAAATTATTACAATGCCTGCTATGCGCCAACAGGTAAATGATGCCATCGGGCGCGAATATGACGGTTCTGTGAAGGTACGCCACCTGGTCGAGGTACTTCTTGAGGACATTGGAGTGGTTAAGCTCCGCAAACATTTTAAACAGTCATTGAACGGGTTAAAGGTAGCCTGCTACTACGGATGCTTGCTGGTACGCCCGCCCGAGGTGATGAATTTTGACGACCCGGAGAACCCTACTTCGTTAGACCGGCTGGTAAATGCTATGGGTGGCGAGAGCCTGGAGTGGCCTTATAAGGTGGAATGCTGCGGCGGCGGGCTTAGCCTGACCAGGACGGATGTTTTGGTAAAACTATCCGCCTTAATCATTGAAGCGGCTCAAGCCTGCGGAGCAGATTGTATAGCAGTGGCCTGCCCAATGTGTCAGTCCAGCCTTGACCTGCGGCAGAAAGATATTGAGAAAGAGGCCGGCAAACGTTTCAACCTGCCGGTAGTCTATATCAGCCAACTCCTGGGTTTGTGCCTGGGTATTCCGCACAAGGAGCTGGGACTGAACCGGCTGATGGTCAATCCGTCAGTAATATTAAAAACAATAGCGTAATCCCGAATCAGTACCGTAAGATCTGTAAGGAAATTAAAATGCAGACAGTGGTTAAAAAGAAAACAGGCGCAGTGTTGGTTCAGGGCGGAGGTATCGCAGGTATTCAGGCCGCCCTTGACCTAGCCAACTCGGGTTTCAAAGTATACCTGATAGAACGCGATTCCGCTATCGGTGGCATGATGTCTCACCTGGATAAGACGTTTCCCACCGGGGATTGCGCTACCTGCATTGTTTCTCCCAAACTGGTGGAGTGTGCCCGTAATATCAATATCGAAATACTCACACTTTCGGAGTTGATAGACCTTCAAGGTGACCCCGGGAATTTTAAAGCCACCGTAAAAAGACATCCGCGCTACATTCTGGAAAACAAATGTAACGCTTGCGCCCAGTGCAATGAAGCTTGCCCGGTGAATGTCCCCAACTATTTCGACCGCAATATGGGCACGCGCAAGGCGATCGCCAAACATTATGCCCAGGCCACTCCCAATATTTTTAATATTCTGAA
>CAIYTC010000124.1 GCA_903929005.1 uncultured Dehalococcoidia bacterium
CCCGTACATAGCAATGAGATTGCCGCGGCCGCTGCGGCGGCCTCGCAATGACAGTGTTTAAAAAAGCCTCGCAATAACCACGTGTGGAACATGTCTTTGCCGAATACCGCTCCAGGTAAATTGAAGCTATTTGGTGAACCGTTACACCGCGCGCAATCACTAAGCGTCACGGTTCCAAAGCTTACACTGCCGACCGCGCTGCGCAGGCCGCTAACCCGCCATCGTTAGTACTTTATCAGCACCAGAGCGGTGATAACACCGAAAAGAAGCAATACGATAATAAGGAGGATAATTTGGAAATTCCTGTCTTTTAACCGCAATGCCTCTTTCGCCTGCTTGCGCCCGCGCCGGTTCTCCGCATCCTTCAGTGCATGTTCTACGGCGTATGCCAGGCGCGACAGCCTGTCCTTCATTACGTAGTCACGTGCTCCGGCCTTGATTAATGCCACCGCCTCTTCTTCGCCGATGGCGCCTGAGACGACGATAAAGGGGATATCCAGGCCGCTTTCCTTAAGCACGGCCAGGGCTCTGGGCGCATCAAATTGCGGCAGGGCATGGTCCGCGATGACTACATCAAAGGCCTGTTTGGTCAGGGCTGCTTTCATCTCAGCGGCAGTGTCGGCCACCGCATGGGTGACCAGGTAGCCCGCCGCTTCCAGTTCCCGCACCTCCAGTGCCACGTCCCTATCCGAATCCTCTATTACCAATAACCTGAGCGGTACGTTCATAAACACCTCACTTCAACGGCGGCCAGTACATGCACAGCTTCCGCGCTGCCGCGGGCCATAACCCCTGCCAATCTTCGAGTACATACGGGGCTATTTTCTCCGCCTGCCTGCGCAGGCCGCCGGCCTTATTTTGAGAATCATTATTTCCAGTCATAATCTTGCTCTGCGAAGGAACATTGGCCTTCAGTCTATCTTCCTCTCCGTCGTGGAAATCGCGTACAGTTCCCCTGCATCATTGATCAGTGAGCTGGCGGTCACCCACACGTCCACGGACCTGCCGTCCTTAGACAGGCGCTGTGTTTGATGTGTTTGAAAGATCATTTTATTGTCCAGGGCAATCTTTTTCAGCAGGGCTAACTCTTTTTCTGCCTGCTCCTTCGGGATCCTTTTACGCATGTTCATGGCCAGCGCCTCGGACTCGCTCCAGCCGTACATCCTCATGGCGCCCGGGTTCCAGGCCAGGATGCGGCCCTGCAAATCCTGCACCGTGATGGCATCGTTGGAATCGCGGGCTACCACGTCCATGCGGAGCAATAAATTAGCCATTCTTAAAGCTTCCTCCCCCTGCTTGCGCTCGCTGATGTCGGCAAATATTGTGGCGAATTGCCGCGCGCCGGGACTGTAAGCTACCACCGAGTACCACTTTGCCATATTCTCCGAATATCGCTCGAATGTGATCGGCTCACCATCGAGGGCCACTTTCCCATAGGTGCCAATCCAATCCGCCGGGTCTGCCTCCGTCCCGGGCAGCGCCTCTGTAACCCGCTTCCCTATGATGTCTTTTTGTTGCAAGCCTGTCATCTTCTCAAATGCCGGGTTAACTTCCAGAAAAATGTAATCCACCGGGGCGCCGCTTTTGTCGGTGATAATCTCATGCAGTGCAAACGAGCTGCTCATGTTTTCGAATAGCTTGCGGTACTTCTCCTCGCTCTGCCGAAGTTCCTCTACCATCCGCTTGCGCCCGCGCTGGTTCTCCGCATCCTTCAGTGCATGTTCTACGGCGGATGCCAGGCGCGACGGCCTGTCCTTCATTATGAAGTCATGTGCTCCGGCCTTGATTAATGCCACCGCCTCTTCCTCGCCGATGGCGCCTGAGACAACGATAAAGGGGATATCCAGGCCGCTTTCCTTAAGCACGGCCAGGGCGCCGGGCGCATCAAATTGCGGCAGGTCATGGTCCGCGATGATTATATCAAAAGCCTGTTTGGCCAGGGCTGCTTTCATCTCGGCGGCATTGACTGGCACCGCATGGGTGACCAGGTAGCCCGCCGCTTCCAGCGCCCGCACCTCCAGTGCCACGTCCCTATCCGAATCCTCTATTATCAATAACCTGAGCGGTACGTTCATAAACACCTCACTTCAGCGGCGGCGGCTCGTTCAGCAGCAGCCAGTACATGCCCAGACTGCGCGCGGCCTCGGCAAACTGGTGAAAATCCACCGGTTTGCGGACGTAGCTGTTAGCTCCCAGCTTATAGCTGTCGATCAAATCCTCTTCCTGGCCCGAAGAGGTGAGGATCACCACCGGGATGAGCCTGGTGAACTCATTGGAGCGTATTTCCTTGAGAACATCCAGGCCCTCTATCCTGGGTAGTTTCAGGTCCAGCAGCACCACGGCCGGGAGATCCCTGACGTCCCTGCCTGCATACTGGCCCAGGCCGAAAAGGTAGTCCAGCGCCTCCCTGCCGTCCTCGGCGACAATCATTTTATTGACAATTTGATTCTGTTCCAGTGCCCGTTTGGTCAGCTTGATGTCGCTGAGATTATCTTCGACCAGAAGAATGACCTTGTTTTTCATGTTGCCTCCTTCAGTGTGAAATAAAAGGTTGCCCCCTCGTTTACCCTGGCCTCGGCCCAGATGAGGCCACCGTGCCGTTTGATGATGCGCTGCGCGCTGGCCAGGCCGATGCCCGTGCCGGGGAATTCCGATGCTTTGTGCAGGCGCCGGAACACCCCGAACAGTTTGTGTGCATACGTCATATCAAAACCCACGCCGTTGTCACGCACGAAGAAGGCTTTTTTGCCTTTCTGTTCAACCTTGCCGAACTCGATGCGCGCGTGTGGCTTCCCGCTGCTGAACTTTACGGCATTATCGAGCAGGTTGTTCAGGGCGATATCTATCAGATCGGCATCTCCCAGTGCCCTCAATCCCGGCTCAATGATAAAGTCAGCCTGGAGGGCGGGGTTTTGCTGCTGAAGGCGTGAAACTATAGCCTGAGCCATAGCCGTCATATCCAGCCGCTGCTGTTTCATCTCGCTGCGGCTTTGCCGTGAAAAACTCAGCAGGTCATCAATCAACCGGCCCATTAGCTGCGTTTCTGAACGTACAAGGTCAATGTACTGGCGTCCCTGCTCGTCGATTTTATCTTTGTAGTCTTCCAGCAGCGCCAGGCTCCACCCGTCAATGCCGCGCAGCGGGGCGCGCAGGTCGTGCGAGACGGAGTAGGCAAAGGCTTCTAATTCTTTGTTGGCGGACTCAAGCTGTGCGGTGCGCTCAAGCACGCGCTGCTCCAGTTCGGCGTTGAGCTTGCGGATTTCTTCCTCGGCCCGCTTGCGCTCGGTGATGTCTCTTCCCTCACCCAGTATGGATAAAGGCCTGCCGTTCTCATCCCGGATGAGGCTGAATGTATTTGCCGACCAGAAGGTGCTGCCGTCCCTGCGGTAAAACTCAAGGTCCAGCCTGCGTGTAAAATTGTAGTCCGGGTCGGCCTCCACCTTCGCCATCTCCTCCAAAAATACTTCAGTCCCCAATTTGAACGACTCCGGCGTCATGTTCTTCTCCGGCGGCATTTCCATTATCTCCTGGTGCGTGAAGCCGCGCAGCTTTTCCGAGGAGGGACTCTGGTAGGTGGTCTTAAACTGCATATCCATCAGCCAGACAGTGTCCGTCATGTGCTCCGCCAGTAAGCGGTATTGTGCCTCGCTCTCCCGCAGCGCCCTCTCCGCCTTCTTGCTCCCGGTGATGTCGTGCGCCGTCGCAAAGACCCCGAGGGTCTGCCCGCTTTCGTCAAGGTACACCGCGGCATTGTACACCACCGCAGTGATATGTCCGTCAAGGTGGCGGATCTCCAGCGGATAATCGCGCACAGTGCCGTCCTTGAAAACCCGGCGATACCCTTCGCTTGCCTTTTCCGGCTCAGTGAAATAGTTCGAGAAATCAGTCCCGATCAAGTCCTGCCGTGAATAGCCGGTTATTTGTTCGGTGGCGATATTAACGTCAGAAATTTTGCCGGAGTGGTCAATCGTGACAAAGGGGTCTATACTGGCTTCAATCAGGTTTCTATTGTAATTGCCGAGATTGCGCAGCGCTTCTGACGTTTTTATTTGTGACTGTCTTAGCGCATCGGCCGCTGCATAGCGATCCTTGTACCTGCGGACGTTTTGCTGCCTCCAGATCAGTCCCAGACCGGTGCCGGCGCTGATCAACAGGGCGCCTATAAAACCTACAACTGCCCACAGCACCTGTGTCAGTGGCGCATATACCTCCGCCGTGTCCATGCGGGCTACCATGAACCAGGGTGAATCCGGGATATGGCGTATATCTGCAATCACTGCTGCATCGCGGTAATCTCTGCCTTCCACAACGCCTTCCTGTCCCAGGACTGCTTTTACAGCCGGTATATCTTTTTTCTCTAATGGAATACGCAGGTTAAGAGCCGTGTCCTTCTGAAACTTAAGCTCATTGAGATACATAACATCATTGCCGTCCTGTCGGACGAGCAGTGTTTCAGCCGTCATGCTTGGCGCAGGCCATAGCTGTATCAATGGGTAGAGATAAGCAGCGGGGTCGATACGCAGGGCGCAAAACCCGATAATACGGCTGCCATCAGTCGGGGCAAGGATGGGAACCATGACCTTCAGGTAAATCTTCTGGTTCACCTCATTGAAATAGAAATCCTCAAAGGCTACCTGGCCAGACTGCAATATCCC
>CAIYTC010000125.1 GCA_903929005.1 uncultured Dehalococcoidia bacterium
CATAGTTGCCACCGGGTCCATTTTGGGATGCCGTTCAAGGAAGAAACCGTCAGCGCTACGGCTGACGCCGAACAAACGGCCGACCGCAGCGGTATCGTTACGAGGCTCAAGGGCAGCGCTTACGATCACCATGTCCACTGGTTGGCGATGCTGCGAACCATCCTTTAGAGTATATTGGACGATGAGCTTCCCTTCTTCTTCCGGCGTTTGCGCAATATTGGTCACCTGGCTGGGCCGGGCTTTTACAAAAACGGTTTGCTCATCAACAACACGATTATAAAATTCCTCATAACCTTTACCGAAGCTCCTGATATCCACGTAGAACTCATAGACCAGGGCTGACGGGAGATGTTCCTTGATCAGGTGGCTGAATTTTAGGGAATACATGCAGCAGACGCGGGAGCAATACTCATGATAGTCTTTGTCCCTGCTTCCCGCGCAGTGGATTATGGCTACGCTTCCGGGATGATGTCCGTTTTTAAGCACAATTTCGCCCTGGGTAGGGCCTGCCGAATTAACCAGCCTCTCAAATTCCAGGCTGGTCACGACATTATCAAGCTTCCCGTAACCATACTCATAGACGCCCGACGGCTTGAAAAGATCGAAGCCGGTAGCCAGAATTATGTTGCCGGCATCCACCTCGATAATCTTGTCCTTCTGACCGAAATCGATCGCCTTTGCCTCGCACACTTTCTCACAGGCGCGGCAGGTACCTTTAGAGAAATAAACACAATGCTCGGTATCGATCACCGGTTTATTTGGAACTGCCTGGGCAAAGGGGATATAAATGGCCTTTCTCTTACCCAGGCCCAGCTCGAATTCACTGGGAGCTTTCCAGGGGCATTTCTCCTGGCACAATCCACAACCAGTACATTTCTCCACATCAACATAGCGCGCCTTCTTCCTGATCCTGACCTTGAAATTACCCACATAACCGGATACCCCTTCCACCTCACTGTATGTCATCAATTCAATGTTGGGATGCGAACCTACCTGGGACATTTTGGGTGTGAGTATGCAGGCTGAACAGTCCAGCGTCGGGAAGGTCTTGTCCAACTGCGCCATGTGACCGCCGATGCTGGGCGTCCTTTCCACCAGGTATACTTTATGCCCCGCATCAGCTATCTTCAAGGCTGCCTGAATACCGGCAATACCCCCACCTACTATTACAGTCTGGGGATTGATGGGGACCTGTCTTACATCAAGAGGCTGATGATAATAAACCCTGCTCACCGCAGCCGCCACCAGCGCCTGCGCTTTCCTGGTAGCACTATTATGGTCTTCCGTAACCCACGAACAGTGCTCACGTATATTGGCCATCTGAAACATGTAAGGATTGATACCGGATTCCTGGCATACATGGCGGAAGGTGGGCTCATGTAGCGTGGGGGAACATGAGGCAACCACCACACGGTTGAGTCCCAGTTCCTTTATATCATCTTTGATCAGGTTCTGGCCCGGTTCGGAGCACATGAATTTATAATCACGGGCCACCACCACTGCATCCAGGTCTCTGGCAAAGCGATTGACCTCCGCAACATCAACCGTACCGGCGATATTGCTGCCGCAGTGACAAACATAAACACCTATTCGCGGTTCCACTGGCACCTCCACACTGAAGGTTAATAATACAGGTCAGGAATGATTAACAATGATAGCAACCTTTAATAATATCCCTTAATCGACCCTCAGAATATGGTATTTATATACCTTTATTGATATATTGGTACCTTTGTACTTTATATAAGTTATCAGACACCGGACGATTTGTCAAGAGCCAAATGCCCCCTCTTGACGATAATGGTATAATGGTATATATTAAATAAAGTACCTAAGTACCATTATCATATTTTGAAGTTAGTTGCATGAAACAACGGCAAGTCCATATAAGGATACCTGAAGACTTGTACAAGAAGTTAAAGGTGAGGTGTGTGTATGGTGATACCACAATTCAGGACTACCTGATTAAACTGCTGTCCGAAAGCAGCGGGCAACATTCTCCCGAACAGGTTTCGGTTTTGATTGTGGAGGACGAGACAATTATACGTGAATCTTTAAGGGATTGGCTAAAAGATACATACGCGGTTACAACATGTGAGAATGGTGAGGTAGCGCTCCCTTTAATAGCCGAAAAAGACTTCGATATTTTAATTGTGGATGTGAGGCTGCCGGGAAAAAGCGGCCTCGAGGTGCTGAGCGAGGCCAAAGAACTGAAGCCTCAAATGAAGTGTATAGTGATAACTGCCTATCCATCGGTTGAGCTGGCAGTTGAAGCAATGAAGATG
>CAIYTC010000126.1 GCA_903929005.1 uncultured Dehalococcoidia bacterium
CAAAACGGCGCCCGTACCCCAATATTCCACATTCACTGTGGCAGCTAACTCACGAGCATGCTTATCATCTATAATTACAGGTAGCTTGCGGCTCATCGCCAATGATAGCGACTCCGCCTCTCCCCTGCCAATCCCGCCACTCGCCAAAAAGCGTTTTACATTCACCGTCTGATTGCCTTTCAACCGAACTACCTGTATCCACCTGTCGCCGAGGGCTTTTTCCACGGTCGCAACACCCGCCTTGCGTAGCCTTTTACCTTCAATTATTACCTCTTCATAAACCGCCTGGGGAATTAGAATCCGGTTGTACAACCTTTTCAGCAATCCCAGTGTGCCGATCTTAACCAGGCTTACCAACACTGAAGAGTCCGCTATTACTGCCAATTACTTCGCTCTTGCTATCCAAATTCATTAACTTCTTATGTTAACATTATTTTCATTTGTTTTCAATTTGAATGTCCATTTATGTCCATTTAGAGTGATCGGGGGTAATGGCTACGAAAGCCACGTAACTACTCCACCTGGCTTATCTAAGCCGATGCCTTTATGTTATTATTATTTTGCTCGGATTAGAAGAGGGTTGGAAAGTGCTTGCGATAGATGTTCGTCTTTGTTTGCCATATCCATTTAAGTAGATTTGGGGATTTTTATAGAATTTGCAGGCACCAGTTATGATTCAGTTGCCTGGCATTTATAAAGAACGTGAAAATCAAATAAATATTTGGTTTGCCCCTCATTGATAAACCTATCAATGATCCGGTTTTCTTTTTCAGTGATTCTTTGTACAAGATCGATGTCCCGTTCAGGAATCAATATCCAAATATCGATGAATTCGCCGTCTATACTGACGTAAATTGACTCAATCTCCGATATCGAATACATTTCCTCTTTGACAAATGCCATGCACTCGTTACCGCTTTGTAAATATTGATATTTGTTCCGTTCCTTTAATGAAGTCTTAAAGCTGGTATCAATGGCGTCAACCTCTTTACCCTGCCAATTAATTTTAGGCATCACTTTTCCCAAATTGCTATATTTTTATTTTCTAACTTCCTCCACTTCTTAGTGCATTCCATTTTGACTACCTCTCCAGCGTCACCCGGTCATTTGGCGTATCGTAAGTAAAAAGGTATTTGTTTATGATGTCCCGACCCAGCAAGCAGGGACAATGCAGCCAGTCCGGATCATTCTGATTATTGGTTGGGATACACTGGATGCCCAGTTTTATTGATTCTGCTATCTGGCGATTTTGTGTATCCATAAAAATTAGCAAAACATCTTCATAGAAATAGTCGCAGCTTCCGCTTATCCCCGTTGATCTGCGGATTGTGCCGGTACGCTTGTACTGTTCTAACCCTAACGCATAGATACCGTTGAGACAGGTGACTGATGCTCCGGTATCTATCATAAAATCCACCCATTCGCCGTGGTGTATCCGGGGAATATAGCAGAGCGCCTGCACGGCCGGTGCAGGCGACATATGAAATCCAAAGGAAGATAGTCTACACGGTATCCTCAGCATATGTTAGAAAAGCGTCACAATTTTGCGGCTGGATATGAATTTAATTACGACTTCCTTAATGGGCAGCTTCAGGCGTGTTATCTTGCGGAGCAATACATCGTATTTTTTGCTATTGGCAACCACCGCAGAGTTATAGACTGCTATCCATTCGTCATCGTGTTTTTTCAGCAATTCCTGCCTGTGTTCATCTATAAACAGCACACTACTGCTGTACTGCTGATACTGCCTGGTGAATTGCTCCTTACCGCCAGTGGAATTTACAGCCTCTTGTATTAACTTCTCAGATATGGCCATGGTTTACCTCTGTTCATTCAATATAGATTAATTGTTATCAACCCGCTACCTTTATAGTACCGCCTTCATCATGGAAAGACAACCTTTGTCTAGCTGCCGCCAATTTCAAGAATTCATCCTGCGGCCTATTATTTTGCCCGCGCGATGGCGAATACGCCCTGCACCACGCCCTGAGAATCGCGGTAGAGTGTCGCGTTGAATGAGACGGCGACCTTCGCGCCATCCGCGGTCAGCAGGTTCATCTCGTAGTTCCTCACCTCGCCGCGGGAAAAAGTAAGTTCCACGCCGTCGCCTGCCCTTTGAGGGTCATCAAAGAAACCTTTGAAGGGCGACCCGATGATGTCCTCGCGTTTTTGCCCGGTGATGATAGTGGCCGCGTGGTTGGCGTCCATAATGATGCCCTGGCGGTTGATGGTCACCATGAGGTCGACGCAACATTCGATCAGGCCGCGGGCATAATTCTTAGCCTCTTCAAGCTCCTGCACCATGACCAGCCTCTCGCGTATGTCGCGCGCAGCGGCGAAGATGCCCTGCACCACGCCTTCGGAGTCGCGGTAGACGGTGGCGTTGAAAGATACGGGCACCGCTTCCCCGCCGGTGTTGAGCAGGGTGAGCTCGAAGTTCTGCACTTTGCCATCTTTAAAGGTACGGTCGACGCCCAGAACAGCCCTTTGTTTATCGTCGAAAAGGTCCCGGAAGGGCGAGCCGATAAGCGTATCACGGCTGCGGCCTGAGATGGCCACCAGGGCTTCGTTGACATCGATGATGGCGGCGTCACGGTCGATGACCATCAGCGCGTCGAGGCTGGCTTCGAGCAAGCCGCGGGCGTAGTTGCGCGACTGGCTGACCTCGTTGAAGACCGCGGCGGAAACGGCGGTGACGCAGAAAAGCGCGCCGTGAACGAGGCCGTCGCTGCGGTCCCGGTAAACCAGCCCGTTGAGCAGGACGGGCAGCGCAGATCCGCCGGGCAGGCTCAGGCGCTGGGGAGAAGCGGTATCCTTGCCCTGGGAGAAACAGGAGCTGATGCTGGCGGCAACGCTCTCCGCATTGACAAAAAACGATTGCAGGGGTTGGCCCGCCAGCAGCCGCCTTTCCAGGTTGCTGAGCCGGCAAAAATGCTCGTTGACATCGGTGATAATGCCGTCTTCGTTGATGGTGAGAAGCGGTGAGTTGATGGCGCCCAGCAGCCCGGAGGTGTAATGGTGGGCATAATGTACTTCGTCGGTGCGTTCGACCGGCCGCTCTAATGATTGCTCGACGGCCGTTTTCTTGGATTCCACCTGAATATAACGGATGAGGGCATCGATGTTGACGCGGGACGGAAATGCCCAGTCTTTGCGCCCGGGCACCAGCAGCACCTCATGTATGACAAAGGCGCCATCGTCTTCCTCGGCTTCCCCGGCCACTAACTGCGCGATCTTTTCGAGCGTGGCGACGTAATCCACCAACGGGCCCTGGCCGTATCCGGAACAGTAGGGTTTGATAGTCAATAACGGTCCCCTGGCCGGGTCGTGGTAAATCCAGAAGGGGAACCATTTGCAGACAAGGTAGCGGTTGTCATGTTTGCTGCAGGTGTTTTCGGGCGTCAGAAAGAAACAAGGTTCATAGGTGAGCCGCGCCATCTTGCGGGCATAGCGGCAGCACTCGCCGCAGCGCTGGCACTCAAAGCGGGTTTTGCCGGGGATGACGAAATGGCTCTTGGTGAGGATACCCATGATATCGGTGTCGGTAACGTTTATGCCTAATTGCTTAAGCGCCGCGGCGCGCAGGGGGGCTTCGAGGTTGTTGTAGGCGTCAAAGGGCGCCCAGGCGGCGGCGCTGGTCCGGTCAAAGGCCTGGTTAGCCCCAATGGTCATGCCGGACTTGCCGGGCGCAGGTTGATGAAAGGACGCGTGTTTCTTTTTTTTGCTCACGACGGTCTCCCGTGACGGGACGGGCCTTATGGCCAATATTATAGCACCATATTTAATCTGCCATTGAGAGAAGTACATGTTGGGGCGTTCCTTCAGGGGCGCCCGATCTGAAGAAAATACCAAATTCCAATGATCAAATTCCAATTATTAATAATTAAGCTTGAGCGGGCGGGTTTAAAAACCCGCCCCTACGTTTTACGGTCATTGCGAGCCCGCCGATTTTTTACACTGTCATTGCGGGCCCGTAGGGCGTGGCAATCTGTCCGTAGGTGACACCATGCCTTGAGATTGCTTCGTCGCCTGCGGGCTTCTCGCAATGACAGTTTTGGGGGCGGGCTCCCTTTTCCCTCGTCATTGCGGTGAGCCGAAGCTGCGAGCCGAAGGCGTGGCAGCCGAAGGGCGCGGCAATCTGTCCGTTGGTGACACTATGCCTTGAGATTGCTTCGTCGCCTGCGGGCTTCTCGCAATGACAGTTGTGGGGGCGGGTGTTGTTTACCCTATGGTAGAAGCGGTATAATTCTTGAAAGGAGATAACTAAATGCCTAAAGTACACTTTCGAGGAGAGATTTTTAGAGAGGATGATCTCTATGTAGGCATCTGCCCTGAACTCAATGTATCCAGTTTTGGAATATCTATCGATGAGGCCAGACAATCACTTCATGAAGCGGTGGAAGCATTCATTGAGGAATGTGCGGAGTCGGGTGTTTTGGACGAGGTGATGGAGGAGGCCGGGTTCGTTAAAGAACATGATACATGGATCTCCCGCAAGCCTATAACCGAGGAACTGCTATCGGTAGGCTGAAAATTAAATAATGTCCTCAAAGAAAATCACTCCTGTTCACTTCCAGGTGCTGATCAGGGTGTTTGAACTGGAAGGATTTGTGGTCCAGAGAAAAAAGGGCGACCACAGTATTATGACCAAACCCGGAGTAAAACGCCCATTAGTTATCAAATCCAGCCCTATTCAGGTTCCCAAAACTCACGTTCGTACTAATCTGCTTACTGCCGGGATAAGCCGCCAAAGGTATTTCGACCTTCTGGAAAAGGTTGGGTGACCTTCACCCGGCTTTGATCTAACTGCCCTTTAAAATCCTCCTTCATTTAAACCTTCTAATTAATTTGTAAATTGCAGTTGCTCGAGGCAGTAATTCGTAAAGACCCTGACACATTCCTCTTGTTTAATGTACACATTTGTGCTCCTATAAAAGCCATAGCCTATGTCATTATTTGAGAAGGCGCTTCAAGAAGGTAATTACGAGCCGGCAGCCCTGGCCATCGTTATGGGCTGTTTAAGGAATTCATGAAAGAAAAGAGGCCGGCAGGCGCCCCCAGGGGCAACCAGAACGCCCGCAAGCACGGGCTATACAGCCGGGTCCTTGACGAAGACCAGCAGCTTCAGCTTGTCAAGTCCCGCGCAGTTAAGGGCCTTGACGAGGAAATTGCCATCTTGCGCGTTAAGCTTTTTACGCTCCTTGACAAGTACCCCGAGCGAATCGAGCTCCAGATAGGGACCATAGCAGCCATCGGCCGCATGGTAAACACCAGGTTCAATATCAGTGCGGCTCTTGATAAATGCTTTGTGCCGCGGTCCGGTCCATGGCCCCTGCGGGCCCGAAAGGCGCGGCGAGCCGATTTGGGCGTACGGGGATAGATTGCCGCGGCCGCTGCGGCGGCCTCGCAATGACGAAAAAAGGTGCTTCTCGCAATGACAGAAAAAAGGTGCTTCTCGCAATGACGTTTTTGGGGGTGTGCGTCCGCCATTTTTACCCTCGTCACTGCGGGTTGAGCTTGACTTTCTATTTCGTTGGGAATTGGCCTATTACTGGTAGGCGTCACGCCTGTGTTTAATGCGATAAATGCTTACTGTATGCTCTTTATCGCTAACCTGATATAGTATCCTGTAGTCGCCTACTCTGATACGCCACCCTTCGCTTTCTTTGCCTTTCAATTTGGCAACGCCCCCAGGATATGGAGATGAAGATAAAACCTGTAATCTGCTATCAATACGTTTAATAATAGCTGTGGGAAGTGAAAGAAGATCTTTCTCGGCGCGGTTAGAGAGGACTACCGTATATTTCAAAGTCTTCCTTCTTTCTTTAACTCCTCTCTAATGACCCGGTAATCTTTGAAATTCCGGGTTTCACGAACAGCTATATCAAGATCAAGGGCGTCCTCCAGGTCTTCCAGGCGCCGCATGACCTGCTGATATTCTTTGATATCCAGGAGAACCGCCTTTTTCTTGCCTTTTTCATCGATTATGTATCTAACTTTAGCCATCTTATCACTCCGACTTATTATACAATTTCCCCGGTAAAGAGCGCTTGTTACAGAACTGACTTGCCGCGGATTTCACTGCACCAGCAGGTCAAGCTGCTTTCGGGGGACTACTCGTCATTGCGGTGAGCCGAAGCTGCGAGCCGAAGGGCGCGGCAATCTGTCCGTTAGTGGCGTAATGCCAAGGGATTTCTTCCTCGCCCGCGGCCTCATCGCAAAGAC
>CAIYTC010000127.1 GCA_903929005.1 uncultured Dehalococcoidia bacterium
CCTCGGGGTCATGGTGGCCCAGTAATCGCCGTAGTCGGGAGACCAGGCCATGGCCTTGGTGGTCTGGGCGGCCCAGCCTACGATCTCGCCGTCCTTCTTGTCTGTGCAGGACGGCACCACGCGCAGGATGGGCAGGTCGCTCTGTGCATCCTTGCAACTGAGTGAGGTCGTGTGTGTAAAAACGCGCTCCCAGTAGGTGCCCAGCGGCGGTACCGCGGGCAGCGGTGCGGCTACGTTGGGATTGATGGTGGCGCGCCAGACGCTGTCGAACTCGTTGCACATGCCGGCAGTGCCGGTATTGCGGTTGGCCGAGGCTAAGTAGATAGTGGTGCAATCGGGCGCAACCGCCACGTCGTTGAACCAGTCGATGGTGGTGTTGATCAGGACGATCTGGTTCCAAGTCTCGCCGTTGTTGCGCGAGAGGCCAAAGGCCGACTCGTCGGCATCGAAGGGAACATTCCGTGTTAGGCCCCACCAGTCGGTGACAGCGCTAGTACCGTCAGCGTTTTGAAACGGCATGGAGCCGGTGGAGACCAGTCCCAGGGAGCCGTCGGCATTCCAGCCGACGATAGCGGCGCCGAAGCCGGCTTTGCCATAGGGGGCGCACACTATATTGGCGGCGCCGGTGGTGGGTTTAAGCGCCGGGTACCAGCACGGGATGGGGCAGGTGGTCGGCGAATCCGTGAACCAGGTGGGGACGGTCGCCGTGCACTGGAAGCCCAGGCGCTCGCCTGCCAGCAGCTTGCCTGAGGCATAGGTGCCGAAATAGACGATGGAGTAGATGGATTTGTCGATAGTGGATGTGGTGTCCATCAGGACGTATACAGTGGTGTCGTCCACGCGGTAGATGCCGTCCTGCGCTGTCTTGGCTGCTCCGGTGTAGGCATCCAGGGCGACGTAGGCCCTGCGCAGCGAGGAGGACTGGCCGGAGAAATCGGAAGGAAGCTGCAATGACGCATTGTTAAGCTCGGTGTCGACAGGTGAATATGACGTGACACTAGCGGTTGTCTGGTTCCAGAGCTTAACGCCGAGGCCGGGAAGCGTAGAGTAGACGTATGACTCGGTGGTGTTAAGGTTGACGTCGCGTAGCGCTACGTTGAAAAAAGTGCCGTTAACGTCCGCGACGGTTCCGGCGACGCCGTTGGTGTAAACCAATGCCACAGAAACATCGCTGGCGTAGGTCGGCGAGAACTTGATGGCATAGTAGTTTACAGTGCCGGCAGTCGTCAAAGCGGTTAGCGGGTCAGCCTGTTCCAACCAGGTATTGAACCCGCTGGATGACCTTGCGAACCAGCGGCCGGCCGCGGCGGCATTAACACCGCAAACTGTGCCGAAGGCGATGTCGCGCTTGCCGCCGTAATCGGCGGAGATGTCGATGCAGCGGATGGTTTCACCCGCTATCAGAATGCCGGCCGTACTAACACCAGCCGCGGTGCAGTTCCAGCCATTAAAGGCCAGTTCCCAGTTGTTGCCGCCGTCCACGGTGATCCAGATGTTGGTGGGACCGATAATGTCCTGGACGCCACCGACTGAACCACGGTCAGATGTTACTACCATGACATTGGGGTCGTCCGGGGCGATGGCCACCTGGTAGAGGTTGGCGCCGCCCGGGTAGTTGACGGTGCGAATAAGTGACAGGTAGCGGGTGATGTCGGCCGAGACGCCCGAGTTCCTGCTGAAGTACAGGGCGCTGAAGTAATCACCAGCTTTGGTTCCAGGGCCGCTTATGGCGGCATCCCATTCACCCGTAACCGCCCCCACATTACCTGGTGGAAGAGCAGATCGACCAACTGTGCTCACTGTTTTGGGAGCGTCATTAGCCATTACGATGGCATTGGGGAAAGTGCCCATCCAGGTGCGGTCGATGAAGGCGATGGTCGCGCCGTCATTGCCGACCGCCATACCATTGATTGAGCTGCCCTTGCCCAAGCCGGGGTCGCCCGCCACTGCAGTAGTGGCGGAGGTTGCAATTCCCACAGGGTAGTGGTCGTTCATTATGTCATTTTTGCCCCCCACTGAGGCGGGTGTGGCGACGGTGTCCCACTTCATGATGCCCGGGTCTGCGGATACCGCTGAGGGCGCCGCTATGTTTATCGGGACCACGAAAGAGGCAACCATCAATATAACTGCGAAGACCCCAAGTATGTTTTGAAACTTTGTTTTCATTATTCCTCCCCCGATTTTGTTGATCAAATACAGCATAGAAATCCATTAAACATTGCAGGTTACTTCCAAGCAGACAGGATATTGTTGGCAATCTGCCTCAACCACACAGCAACATCAGCAGCGCAATATCTGTGGATAAAACAGCACACGAGGATAATTATTAATTTTCATACTACTCTCCTTTCCAAACTCAGGAGGCACGGGCGTTTCCTCCCGCACCCTCGAGGCCTTTCGGCCTGCCGGTTGAACATCATGCCGTGAAAGTTTAGACGTTCAACTCGAAGAGCAAAAATTAAAAATGCATTGCATATTATCACGCAGCTTTAGTGATTGTCCACACCCAATCGCACACCGTAATCCGTGGATTTCGCGACAGTGCAGATGTGATTCATATGTGGTAGGCTGTCACCCAGGAGGTTAATATGGAGCAAACATCGGAATGGCTGGGTGTCAAAATTGTTGGCGGCCTGAAGGAAGTTTCTTCTACGTGGGGAGGAGCATCATTGTTAGTGGATTTATCTCGTAAAGTGGAGATGGAAATACAGACTGCCTTATATTACCTGCTAAAAGATCGTCCCAGTGACTTAATCAGGGTCAAATGGCGGAGAGCTTTATTGGGCTTAAGTCCAGGATAATCAGTTGGGGAGAAGGTGGACTGAACCCCAGGATAATCTGATCGGCGTAGCTGTCAATTGTTACTCTGCCGGAAAATGGATTTACTTTTTGCACTATTTTGTGAGCTTGCTTTCATCAATATCAGGATATGGAAGAGGTGTTGTCTCGGCTCAGTCACCGGTACATGTGAAGCGTTGAAGACGTCGTTTGCCCAAGGATTGTCAGTAGCGCTATCCGTTGTTCTGGCGCTGACCATTTTTGCGACTATCGGCGCCATTATTTACGTTGCCAATGACCCCAACGCCGGAGAGAAATTTACCGAGTTCTATCTCCTGGGACCCGGCGGCAAGGCGGAGAATTATCCGCAGGATATTACTTTGGGCCAGAGCCCACCGGTTATACCGGGAATAGTCAACCGCGAAAGGCAGCCGGTCACTTACGGCTTCGATGTGCTCGCGGGTGAGACGAAGATCAATTCCCAGGAGGCCATAAATTTGCAAAATGATGAGAAATGGGAGGGGGAAGTCCTCGTCAAACCCCTGGATAGAGGGGAAAACCAGAGGGTGGAGTTTTACCTGTACAAGAACAACGCAGCCGGGCCCTACCTTAAACTGCACCTTTTGGTTAATGTTAAATAGGGGTTGGTCATTTGTATACAAGCAATGCCCTGCAGCGGCCGGACGGCGCACCGTGCCCGGCGGATTATCTCTCAACCGGCTGAAGTGTCGATACCCCCGCCTATGTATTCCGGCAGGCAAACCAGTATTCCCAAACATGATAGAATAAACAGGCCATGCAGGTAGATTTTGCTTTCATCTGTGACTACGCCGAGGCGACCAATAAAATCAACGCCCTGGGCATAGGCTTCGATACCATTATGGCCGCCAGGGTACCCACCAGGCACCCCACTTTTTTTCTGGTTGTCCAGATGCGGGCCACCGTGGTGGAAGCGGGCGAGAAGAATTTCGAAGTGCACCTGATAGATGATGACGGCAAGGAGATCATGCCAGCCCTAAAAGGACAGTTCAATATTCCCAGGCCGCCATCGGGAACAGAAAGCACCGGCCGCCTTGCTATGAGGTTTGACGGGGTGGAATTTCCCCGCTACGGCAACTACTCCATCCACATGGTGCTGGAAGGCCACGAAATGTCCAGGATCCCCCTCAGAGTGGCGCAGGCGCCTGTTTCATCGCAGAATTAAGGCCCTCAAGCAGGTAAGGCTAAGTCCCGCGCTTCCCGTAATCCGGGCACCAGACGGCATTAGGGCGGACGGGTTGGTGGCAGGCCTGCCGCCAGTCGTATTTGCAAGAATCGCAGAGTATGATCTTCATGCCCAGCGCCTGTTTGACCTTGATTTTCAAATTGTCGAGCCAGGACGGCTTGAGCTTCTTACGTTTATGCATAATTCATGAGTTTACTTTGCCGTCAGGCGGCGTGTCAAAAAGGCCGGGGCTGTAGTAATATATCCCCAGTCTGTTATATGAGGAGGCCGTCATGCCGCACTGGAACAGCCGCAAAGAGCAGAGCTGGGGGAAATTCCGCTTCAACCAGCCTTATGCCAAAGGATTGCAGCGCTTTAAGGATGAAGTGCTGGACAAGACGGATTTCGACCCGGCCGTGCTGTGGCAGTGGGGTACCATGCAGGCCGCGGCGGTCATCCGGATACTCCAGGACTGCGAGCGCGAGTTCGGCCAAAAAGGCCAGCAGGTCGTCAGCAATTCCCTGCGCAGGGTAGGTTACGATATAGCGAAGCAGACTTACGCCGGGTTAGGCAAACCTGAAGGGCTCACGGAAGCGGAGATCGTCAGCTTCTTCGCCACGGTGGTGAACACCATTTATTATGCCTCGCTGGAAGAGCCTCGCATCGAAGGCGCAGACAGGATCAGCTTCGACATAACCTGGTGCCCGCACCAGGACCAGTACAGCGCCTTCGACTGCCGGGTGCAGCGCTATATGGTGCAGGGCATGCTGGATGCGCTCTTCGATACAGGCTGGATCAGCCGGGACTGGCAGGTAAAGTTCACCTGCACCATCCCGGCCGGCGCCAAAGTCTGCAATTTCGTTTTCTGGAAAGCCTCGGGGGAGGAAAAAGCTGCCTGGGAACTGTATACAGGCAAGCTCGAGCAGAGGGCGCTCAAAGAATCAGGCCGGCAATAATTATCACAAGAGTTATTTCCAAATCTAAAAAACATCCTGTGGAGGTTTGAAAAATGGGCAAACCAATGTTAATCGCAACTTTGAATAAAAGCGCGTATGCTCTTTTCTTTCTTCTAATGGGCCTTATTCTTTTCACGGTAGGTTGCGTTCCTAAAAATGAGTACGATGAATTGGCAAATCAAGTCTCGTTATTAGAGAACCAACTGGCCGATGCGGAGAATTGTAAGACGTCTTTAGAAATAGCTAAGAACCGCATTAAAGAAAATGAAACAAGGCTTGACCAGATATCAAGTGTATGGCCGAAGCTTCAGTTTGAATGTACTTTAGGTGGGATATTGATGGAGAATGTCGAGGATTGGGCAATGTGCAG
>CAIYTC010000128.1 GCA_903929005.1 uncultured Dehalococcoidia bacterium
GCAAGCTCGTACGGGAAGGCCCCGAGATACTGGAATCGGCCATTGCCGCCATCAAGGATCTCAAGGCCAATATCGTGCTGGTGCCGGGGGACCTGACCAAGGACGGGGAGAAATCATCGCACGAACTGGCCGCTGGCTACCTGGCGCAATTGAAAGCGGCCGGGAAGAAGGTCTACGTGGTACCGGGCAACCATGATATAAAGAACGGTCAATCTTACCGTTACGTGGGTGACACTGTTGAACGGGTACCCAACGTTACGGCCGGGCAGTTCACGCAAATTTATGCCGATTACGGCTACAAGGACGCACTGCAGCGCGACACCGACTCCATCAGCTATGTAGCCGAGCCGCAACCCGGGCTATGGTTGCTGGCCCTGGACCCCTGCCGCTGGAAGGAGAACGTAGAGGGCAAGGGAGCGATCACAGACGGCAAATTCAGCTTGCAGACCTTGGTGTGGATCGAGAAGATGCTGGGACAGGCGGCCAGGGACCATAAGGCCGTCATCGTGATGATGCACCACAACGTAATGGAACATTACGTGGGCCAGGAGAAGAACTACGGCGATTACATAGTTGATGATGCCCCTGAGGTCGCCCGCATGCTGGCGGCCTATAACGCCAGGCTGGTTCTCACCGGCCACTATCACGCGCAGGACATCACCGTGAAGAAGTGGGCTGATACCAATAAATTCGTCTTTGACATCGAGACCGGCTCGCTGGTGACATATCCCTGCCCCTACAGAGTGGTCAATATCAGTGCAGACCAGCAGGCTGACATAAAGACGGAGCTTGTCACGGCTATCAAGTCGCACCCGCAGGATTTCCCGGCTTACGGAAAGCAGTATTTACTGGAAGGCTACTCAGGAATTGCCACCGCTACGCTGACGGGGACATACAAGGTCGACCGCACTGAGGCCGAAAAGATCAGCAAGGAGATTGCCGTGGCCTTTGCGGCGCACCAATCCGGTGATGAGACGCTGGCGGCCGGCCAGCAGCCTGTTATTGAGAGTGGTCTCAGCCCCCTGGCCTGGATAGTCATACAGATGCGCAAGGACCTCATCATAGGATTGTGGAACGACCTCCCACCGGCGGATAATAATATTACGCTTAACCTGAAAGATGGCAACTGGAAGTAAGCGCCTTGATCCGTCCGGCCTTTGTCACGTATAAGTGAAATTATTGAGTTGAGGAGTTTGTCTGTATAAATGGCAAGGCCAACCTGGCTGGTGGCTCTTATCAGGGCAGGATTTCCCGCCAGGTTCATGCTGGCCGGGCTGACCCGCTGGCCGGTACTGGGTAATATACTGGAGAAATGGCTTTTCGCCGGGGACGACCTGGTCATCGTCCCCTCGGATCGTGTAATAAAGATTGACCGTCCTATTGATTTGCCTGACCAGGTGATGCTGCCTTCCCTGCTGGTGGAGCGCTTTATCAACGAGGCCAATTATCACTGGATTATGGACGACTGCATCTGCCGCCAGGCCTCGCACTGTAAGGATTATCCTGTTGGCCTCGGCTGCCTTTTTTTAGGACAGGCCGCGCTGGGCATCAACCCCAAGCTGGGCAGGCGCGTCAGCCGCGAGGAAGCGCTGGCGCACGCCAGGAAATGCCGGGAGGCCGGGTTGGTGCACCTCATCGGGCGTAATAAGCTGGACGCGGTCTGGCTGGGCGTCGGTCCCGGCAACAAGCTGCTGACCATCTGCAACTGCTGTCCCTGCTGCTGCCTCTGGAAAGTGTTGCCGGTCATCTCCGGCGATATCGGCGACAGGGTTAAAAAGATGCCGGGCGTCAGTGTCAGGGTAACCGATAGCTGCAGCGGCTGCGGTATCTGTGCCGATAATGTGTGCTTTATTAACGCCATCAGCATGGATGCAGGCATGGCTGTTATCAGCGCCGCTTGCCGGGGTTGCGGACGCTGCGCGCTGGCCTGCCCGCTGGATGCTATTGTGGTCGACTACGATGCCGGCGCGGTAGCGCTGGCGGCAAGCAATATCAGCACGCTGGTGGATGTGGGCTAACCCTGCATGTTGCCGGCCGGTGTTGACAACAGGCCCGTTTAGCAATAATCTAACTGTGCAATTCTGGCGCCTGACCGGCGCAGGCAGGTCTGCCCGGGCGCCGGCTATCTGCTAAATTCGTTTCAAAGGAGCTGCTATGTGGCGAAAAGGATGGCGCGAGCAAACCTGGTCTGAGCTAAACCAGCCCTGGGATTTAATCATCATGGGTGGCGGTATTACGGGGGCGGGGGTACTGCGCCACGCGGTGGCAGCCGGCCTGAAGACTTTGCTGGTGGAAGCCAACGATTTCTCCTCGGGCACCTCCAGCCGCTCATCCAAGCTCATCCACGGCGGCCTGCGCTACATTATAAATAAGCAGTACAAGGTTACCCGGGAATCGGTCAGGGAGAGGGAGCGAATGATTAAGGAGGCCCCGCACCTGGTAACCAAACTGGGCTTTTTATTCCCCGATTACGCGCGTTATCATTTTACTCTGCGGCAGATAGGCTCACTGGTAACGATTTACGACCTGCTGGCGCCCAAGTGGGACCATAGTAAATACAGCAAAGAAAAGATTATCCGGGAATGGCCGTCTCTGAGTAGTGACGGCCTGCTGGGGGGCTACCTGTATTATGACGCTGCTATGGACGACTGCCGTATTGTAATACGGGTACTGAGTGAGGCAGTGAATGCGGGCGGCGCCGCCCTCAGCTATGCCAGGGTTGAGAAGCTGCTCAAGGACAGCCGGGGGCAGGTATGCGGTGTGGCCATTAAAGACATGGCATCAGCGGATGGTAAAATCATCGAAGTGAAAGCGAAGGTGGTGGTGAATGCCTGCGGACCTTGGGCCGACCAGGTGCGCCAGCAGATAGGCCAACCCGCAAGGCTGCGCAGGCTGCGCGGCAGCCACCTCATCTTCCCCAGGCAGAGGCTGCCGGTTGAGCGGGCAGTTACCCTGCTGCATCCCAAAGACATGCGCGCCATGTTTATCATCCCGTGGGAGGGCGCCACCATCCTCGGCACCACCGATATCGACCACGACCCGGGCTTGGATAAGACCCACTCCGAACCGTTTGCTGCCGCGAATGAGATCTCCTACATGCTGGAGGCAGCAGCATTACTTTTCCCGGGCGTTAAACTTACCCGGGCTGACGTGATTTCTTCTTTCTCAGGATTGCGCCCCATCATCAAGGGCGGCGCTGATTCACCGGGCAAGGAATCGCGGGGCCATGCCATCTGGGAAGAGTCTGGGCTGATAACCATCACGGGCGGCAAGTACACCACCTTCCGCATCATGGCGCGGCAGACCGTAATAGCCGTGCTGCTGAAGCTGGGTAAGCTGCCCGTTATCAAGCTGGGACGTGTCTTTCCTAAGCTGCCGGATGTTAAGGCGCCCAATATCAACCCGGAGGTACTGGCTTACCTCAAGGGCCGCCACGGCGGAGAAACGGCGGAAATGATTAAGACGGCGGGAGCGGGTGAACTGGAGCGCATCGGCAGCCTGCCCAACGTGTGGGCTGAACTGCGCTGGGCGGCGCGCGAGGAAGCAGTGGTGCACCTGGCTGACCTGCTGTTGCGGCGTGTCCGGATTGGCATGCTGCTGCCCAACGGGGCTAAAGAGCACCTCGAGCGCATACGCACCATCGTACAGGCGGAACTGGGCTGGAACGACGAGCGCTGGCAGCAGGAGGCCGCGGCTTATTTGAATACCTGGCAGACATATTACAGCCCCCAACCGGGTTGAAAACGGTTTTAAAACGTCTGCATTGGTTTAAGCTTAATTTGCAGCTTTAGAGGAGGACCCTATGGCAAGCAAGGATAAATTCTACCCACAGTGGTGCGAACAGGAAGCGCCCGCGCGCTCCTACCGCAGCCTGATAAAATACGGCGACCCCAGGGGTTTCAAGCACCCCAACCCCGGCATGTTCCACCTGCTCAGAGAAACCTTTGGCATGAAAGACCAGGATTTCCAGCAGCCCAACTTGTGTATGCAGGAACTGGATATAGAGGTTCCCTGCAAACTATCGCCGGAACATATGGCAGCCCTGAAAAATATGGTTGGCCCTGATAATGTTTTAACGGACACTTACCCCCGCACACGCGTCTCCTACGGCGCCGGCGTTATCGATGCCCTGCGCCTGCGCAATCATATTCTGGAGAACCTTCCCGACGCCGTGCTCTGCCCTCGCGATAAGCAAGATGTAGAAGCCGTGGTGAAATACTGCGATGAAAACCGCTTGCCTCTGTACGCGGCGGGCGGCAATTCCAGCGTGACGCGTGGCAAGGAGGCGGTCAAAGGCGGCGTCTGCCTGGATATGAACGCACACATGAACAGGGTAATCAGCATCAATGAAATTGACCAGACGGTTACGGTGCAGCCCGGCATCATGGGCCCTGACCTGGAGCGCATCTTGAACGGCGCGCCGCAGACTCTGGGTGCGAAGCGCCGCTACACCGTGGGGCATTTCCCGCAGTCTTTCGAGCATTCCAGCGTAGGCGGCTGGGTGGTGACGCGGGGGGCCGGCCAGAACTCCACCTATTACGGCAAGATAGAGGATATGGTCATCTCGCAGGACTACGTAACACCCATCGGAAATTTTAAAACAGCAGATTTCCCGCGCTCGGCCACCGGGCCGGATTTCGACCAGGTCATGATAGGCAGCGAGGGAACCTTCGGCATACTGGTAAGCTGCACGCTGAGGCTGTGTCATCACCAGCCGGAGCACCGCCGCCGCTTTTCCTACCTCTTCAAGACCTGGGAGGATGGTCTGGCAGCCTGCCGCGAGGTGATGCAGGGTGAGTTCGGCTTCCCCTCTGTCTTCCGCCTCTCCGACCCCGAGGAGACGGATGTAGCCTTGCGCATGTACCACGTGCACGGCACCCCCATCGATTCGATCTTGCAGATGCTGGGATACAAGCCCATGCAGCGCTGCATGTTCATCGGCGCAGCGGACGGTGACCGTGATCTCGCCGGGCTCATTGATACGAAGGTCAAACGCATCTTCAAAAAGCATGGCGCTTTCAGTTTGACGGCGGCTAGGGTCACACAGTCATGGGAGAAGAGCCGCTTCACCGACCCCTTCATGCGGGAGGACCTGATGGATTACGGCGTACTGATAGACACGCTGGAATGCGCCGTGACCTGGGACAACCTGGCCAGGGTGCACAGCGAGGTCAGGGCGCATATCAAGTCCCGCCCCCGTACCATCTGCATGACGCACCTGTCGCATGCCTACCCGCAGGGAGCGAACCTGTATTTTATCTTCGTGGCTAAAATGCAGGATATCAACGAGTATCTCGAGCTGCAGTACGGCGTGCTGGAGGCCATCCAGAAGGCCGGGGCGGCCATGAGCCACCATCACGGCATAGGCAAGCAGACCGGTCCCTGGCTGGAGGGGCAGATAGGCCAACAGCAGCTCGAATTGATACGCGCCCTGCGCGACCATTTTGACCCGCACCATGTGATGAACCCCGGCGGCACGCTGGGACTGGATATGACAACCGAGCAGAGTGAGAAGCGCTGGGGCTTCAGGAAATAATAATTACAGGAGGCTGACCATGGCTGAGAACTTGCTTTCTATCGACGTCGGGACGCAGAGCGTCCGGGTGCTGCTCTTCGACCCCAGGGGGAAATTGATCGCCAAATCCAGGGTGGCCTACGAGCCCTACTATTCCGATGCCCCGGGACTGGCAGAGCAGAGGCCGCAGCTATACTGGGAATCCATCGGGCAGGCCTGCCAGGCTTTATGGGAGAAGCCCGCGGTCAAAAAGGACAGCATCGCCGCTGTGGCGCTGACCACGCAGCGCGCCAGCATGGTCAACGTGGACACTAAGGGCGAGCCGCTCAGGCCGGCCATTATCTGGCTGGACCAGCGGCGCACCGAGGGACTACCCCCTCTCGGTGGGGTATGGGGCACGCTGTTCGCCGTGGCCGGCGCCAGCGAGACCGTGGGCTACCTGCAGGCCGAGGCCGAGGCCAACTGGATACGCACGCACCAGCCCGAGATATGGAAAAAAACCCACAAATTTTTGTTTCTTTCCGGGTACCTGACTTACCAGTTGACCGGCAGGTTCGTTGACTCCAGGGGGTGCCAGGTCGGCTACATACCCTTCGACTATAAGAGTCAGGATTGGGAAAGTAAACGTGGCTGGAAGTGGCAGGCCATACCAATTGACCCGAAGGTACTGCCCGGCCTGATAACCCAGGGCCAGGCGCTGGGCGAGATATCGGCCAAAGCTTCCGAGGCGACCGGCCTACCGGCCGGGCTTCCGGTGATTGCCGCTGCGGCGGACAAGGCCTGCGAAGTGCTGGGTTCCGGCGCCCTGGAACCGCATGTGGCCTGCCTCAGCTACGGCACCACCGCCACCATCAACACCACGCACGATAAATACATCGAGGTCATACCGCTGATACCGCCCTACCCGGCGGCCGTGCCCATGCTCTACAACTTCGAGATACAGATTTTCCGGGGCTACTGGATGGTAAGCTGGTTCAAACAGGAGTTCGGCCTGCGTGAAGAGCGCATCGCGGCCGAAAAGGGCGTTGAGCCGGAAGTGCTCTTCGATGACCTGGTGAAATCAGTGCCGCCGGGATCGCAGGGACTGGTGCTGCAGCCTTACTGGTCGCCCGGGCTGCGTTCACCCGGGCCGGAGGCCAGGGGTGCTATTATCGGCTTTGGCGACGTCCATACGCGTGCCCATATTTACCGGGCCATGCTGGAGGGGTTGGCCTACGCCCTGCGCGAGGGACGCGACCGCACCGAGAAGCGCAGCGGGGTCAAGGTCACCGACCTGCGTGTGGCGGGAGGCGGCAGCCAGAGCGATGCTGCCATGCAGCTCACGGCTGATATCTTCGGCTTGCCCACGGCGCGCCCGCATGTATACGAGGCCTCGGGGTTGGGAGCGGCCATTGACGCGGCGGTGGGCATCAAGATACACCCGGATTTCAAGGCCGCTGTGGCCGAGATGACACACCTGGGTGATGTCTTCGAGCCGAATACCGAGACGAGGCAGATTTATGACCGGCTCTATAACGAGGTATACCTCAAAATGTACAGTAAGCTTAAGCCGTTCTACCAGGTAATCAGGGAGATAACGGTCAAATAATGCCCCTGCTCTAGTCTGTACTGAGCTATCTCGTCTATTTCGGCGGCTTTCTGGCCCTGTTGCTGGCCGTACAGCAGATAATTGCCCGCAAACGGGAACTGGCCAATTTCCTTAACGCCGCACCGGCTATCACAGTTTTTCAACGGCCAGGTTAACTCAAGCTGCCGTAATTACGTTAACGGCTTCCGCGTACAGGAAGTCCGGTGAGACATTGATTATGAACCTTCCGGGGCAGGATAAATTGCTTTTTTCTCTGCTATCCTGGACCCTGCGATAGCCGCAATTTCTCTGTCTTTATTAAACTCTGACGCAATACTTGCAGGGATAAATTTCCTGTATTCTTCCAGCATTGAATTCATAACCGCTTTAATCTCTTTGAGCTCACCCGTGACTAAGTCTCGATCATGCCAATTTGATGATAAAATGCTGATAACATATTGATTGAGGCTTATTCCATCCTTCCTGGCATTTTGCGCAAGCTGTTTGTGCAAATATTTCGGTAAGCGTACAATAAATTTGCCGCTATACTCCTGATCTATCCGCGGCAGGGAAATTTCTAAACCCTCCTCGAAGGCGACTTTAAGCCAGCCGCGGCGCGCATCATCTATTTGCGCATGGACTTCTTCTAATGTTTCGCCCTGTGTTAAGCAGCCGGGTAAGTCCTCAATTTCAGCCACAAATCCACCTTCTGGGTCTTCGTAAATAGTGACCGGGTATTTTTGATTCAGATAATAATCCAGGGTGATATTATTTTTCTTTATTTGTTTCATACCATTTCTCCAAATCTAAAGCATCTGCAACCTTTCTTACATATACCGCCAAAACTTTTCTGCCCTTTTTAGTTAGAACCGTAATGGGGAACCCCCCTTTTTTATGAAAAACGCAATGGCTACCAGTGTTGGTCTTTTCTCTATAACCAAAATGCTCCAGTACCTTTCTAATATCGTTAATATCGTCAACTGACTGTGCATTACGGAAGATTTTTTCAATCAGCTTAAGCAGCGTAGACATGAATGTATGATACTACTGATGGTATCATCCGTCAATACGTATTCATCCATTTGTTAATGGATCGCACCCGGGTACATTATTTGGTTACAGAAGTTTATTTTTCAGACGATGAATGTTAGATATGCTACAATTTGCTTGTGGTGAAAGGGATGGCTGTTTGCAAACAGAATATTATTAACAAAGAGAAGGAAATTCAAAAGCGATTAGCCGCCACCGGTTAACCTGACCGGACATCAACTTAACTGCTATCAGCAGAACGAAGCTGTACAGGCGTAAATTTAGCGGATACCGGCGGGGAAAGGAGATTGGCATGACCATTGAGAGGCCGTTTAAGACGACGTACAACTGGGAATACCTGGAAAAGGTGCTCAGGCGTGAAGTTAAACAGGGTCCGGTGCCTATCATTGAATTATTTCCCGATGCTGAGATTATGTCGGAGGTCACGGGCATCGGCTATCCTTCGGCCCGGGCAGTGGAGCTTTTCACTAATGCCGGCCAGATGATCGATGATCAGGAAGCATTGGAAATGGGTATCAGGCTGATTGAACTGAACATAGCCTTCAGCAAAGCTGTCGGGTACGATTATGTCACGATGATACCGGTGATTCCGATGACCAAGACCCGCAGGGAGTTGGCTGCAGATGATGACCCGCGTCGTCAAAAACGCGCCTGGAAGGAAGAGGGGGTGGGTATTATCACCACGCGCGAA
>CAIYTC010000129.1 GCA_903929005.1 uncultured Dehalococcoidia bacterium
CATCCCCCTTTAAGGTTTCTGGCAATGGTAAGTTATTTATTTCCCGGGTGGGTCAATGCTGGTGAAAATGGTGGGTCAAAGCTTGTGAAAAAAACCGCTGTTTAGGGGGTCAATGCTGGTGGTTATTTACAACTGTAGCATCCTTGACCACGTTGGCTTCTACTGCTGGCACTAAGGTCTTAGCTCTTACATCAGGTACTATGATACCCCTTGCTCTACCCTTGCGCTCTACAATGCCCAAAACTACGGTTTTATTTTCAGAGCCACGACCACGTTTGCCATGTCGTTTTCCGCCTATGTAGGTTTCATCGACTTCAACTTGCCCAACGAATTTAATCCCATCGCCTTCAGAAAGGGTCTTACGAATTACAGTCCACATCCTCCAACCTGTTTTCACTGTAACACCAATATCACGGCTAAGTTGGCGAGAAGATATGCCACAGCGAGTAACTGACATATATGCAATAGCCTTGAACCAAAGCCGCAGATGGTCAAACCTCGTATCCTTAAAGATAGTCTCTGCCATTGGATAAACGTGTGAGCCGCAGTATTCGCAAGAATAACAAGGTCTACCTTGAATACGATGGTGTTTTGTTATCTTCTGACACTTTTTGCAGGATACACCATCAGGATATTTAGTGTGGAATAGATGCTCTAAGCAAGCATCGTCTGTCGGGAAGTCCCTGTCGAAATCTTTTGTGCTATACTTTTTCATAGTGCGTACTCCTTATCTACACTTATAATATATCACAAAAGATTACGTGTGTCAAGGGGTACATCGCCTTTTATTATGGTCAGCAAACCTCCCGGCTTAATGGTGAGCAGTATAGTCGCAGGTTTGTCGCAAGTTGTGTCGCAAGATTGTCGCAAGTTCATCCCGTCTCCTTTATGCGGTAAATGAGCTTATTGGTCGACCCCTCCGAAACAAGCAGCCCTGTATCTACCATGAACTTCAGATCCCGCTACAGAGATCGACGATTGACCGCCGAAAAGTTGCCCGAATTCCTGGATGGTCAGTTTGCCGTGCTCCAGATGCCTCGTTCAGGGGATCGTGGTTTCCCGGCAAGATGTGCACCGGAACTGAAACTTCCTTGAGCGTTTCCATTGCACGGGCAACTGTTTTTCGGTCCACCAGGTTGGATTCGAAGGCATCATCGCATACCAGCATGAACTGGCAATTCTGATATTTGACAACCCGCCCCATGGTTCTAATTGCGTCAAAACGCGCCTGGCTATACCTCCCTTACGCGCCTTCAGAAAGGAAATGGCGGGTCATCCCCAACTGCCAGTCACTCGTATGCAGGAAGCGGAGGTTCATCGTTTGTTCCTTTTCATTACTGCGGCGGCCTCCGTCCAGTATAGCCTCATCGGCCTCCACTCGGCTCTATTGGAGTAAACTGGTATACATTAACGAAATAGGGCGTATATGTCAACCGGGATCATTGAATTTCTCCGGATTTGACCGGGCAGAGGCTACCGGCATCGGCGGGTGATGACGGTGGTGATCTGTCTCTGGTTGCAGCGAAGCCGCGGAAGACGCCCTCGGCATACTCCTCCGCGTATGACATACAGGCGAGAAAGTAGCAAATAAATTGTCCCTATCTCGCCATTCCATCAAAGTGCCCAGGATATCATTTGACAGAAGGTCGAGATAGAGCTAATAATATTGCTACTATGTCGAGTGAACGTCAAAAGGATGGACCGATGAAACTGAATGAATTCCTGTCGCGGCATGCCGTGTTTACGGTGGATGAGTTGGACCGCTTCCTATTCGTCAGAGGGTCCGGTAAGCCAAACACCCGCAAGTCGCTCCTGACCTACTACCGCAACCAGGGAAGGATAATACCTATCCGTCGCGGGCTATATGCGACAGTTTCTTTGGGCGGCGATCCGGCATCGAGTCCGGGTGATCCTTATCTCGTGGCGGCGAAAATGAGCGTGGATGCGGTTCTTGCATACCACACTGCCCTGGAATTCCACGGAAAAGCACACTCGGTCTACACGAGGCTGCATTACGTATCCGCGCGTAAATCGCTTCTATTGAAGTTTCAATCTTATGAATTCATACGCGCTCCAGTGCCGCAACTCCTACGGGAGAAGGGCAAGGAGATGTTTGGTGTCACCAGCCACAAGCGTTCCGGGTGGAACTCCGGGTAACCAACCTTGAAAGAACCTTCGTCGACGTGCTGTGCCGGCCGGACTTGACGGGAAGTTGGGAAGAGATATGGCGATCCCTGGAATCGATTGAGTTCTTCGACCTGGATCAGGTCGTCGAGTACGTTCTCCTGTTGGAGAATGCGACCACCGCTGCAAAGGTTGGTTTCTTTCTGGAACAGCACAAGGAAACTTTGATGGCTGACGATGTCCACTTGAATCCGCTGCGAAGCCTGCGCCCTCGCCAGCCTCACTATTTTGTACGCGGTAAGCGCAAAGTTTGTCAGTGGGTCAAGGACTGGAACCTGCTGATTCCGGTCGAAATCCTGAACAGATCATGGGGGGAAGTGTTGTAAAATTCTCGCCATCGGAAGTGGTGCAGGCAGTCGAAGCCACCGGTTTCAAAGCGGATATGGTTGAGAAGGTACTCCACCTGCTGAATCTGCTGAACGCCCTGAACTCCCACCCATTTCTCAAAGGCAAATGGGTCTTGAAGGGTGGCACGGCCTTGAACATGTTTAAGCTCGACCTCCCCAGATTGTCCGTGGATATCAATCTCAATTACGTCGGGGCGCTGGCCCGTGAGGAAATGCTGGTGGAAAGGCCCAAAATTGAACTGGCGGCTCAGGCGGTGTTTTCCCGAGAAGGGTTCACTACCAAGAGAGTCCCGGACGAACACGCGGGTGGGAAATGGCGGTTGACCTACCAGAGCTTCACGGGACAATCAGGCAACGTCGAGGTTGACATGAATTTCATGTTCAGACAGCCGCTCTGGGAGATTCAATCCGCCGATTCTCATCCTCTCGGGGACTTCCAGTCCAAGAGTATTCCAATTCTCGATATTCACGAACTGGCAGCCGGCAAGCTCGCGGCGCTGTTGGCACGCGGGCAAGCAAGGGATCTATTCGACTGTCACCGGATTCTCAATATGGACGATCTCGAAAAGGACCGGCTCCGCATCGGGTTCGTGGTCTATGGCGCAATGAACCGCAAAGACTGGAGGACCGTTTCAATCGAAGACGTGGATTTTGATGCGGCGGAATTGACGAGGTTACTAATTCCCGCCCTACACGTCCGAGAAACAAAGGACCGGGGCTCACCAGCCGAATATGGGGCGCGCCTCGTGAAAGAGTGCAGGGAGAGTCTATCTGCGGTGCTGCCTTTCACGGACTCCGAGCGGGCGTTTTTGGATCTGCTGCTCGACAGAGGGGTTATCGACCCGACGATTTTGACCGCGAATGCATCCCTTCAGCGACGTATACAAGGCCAGCCGCTTCTCGAGTGGAAGGCTTTCAATGTCCGGCATCACAAGGGATTGTCTTGACGAAACACGCACGCATCAAGCCGCCGTTTCCCGTTTAGATATCCGGATCATCTTTTCCTTGAGTATAAGCGGATGCCAATGATAATGAGGAAGGCACAGTGATGAAAGTTAAGCAAACCGGGGAAATTGGAGTTGGCTCCTCGGGTAGGATTCGAACCTACGACCTAGCGGTTAACAGCCGCCCGCTCTACCGCTGAGCTACCGAGGAATAGAGCTACCGGTATGGCTTGATTCTGATGTCTACCTGATTAGACGCGATATTATATCATCAGGTGTAGATTATCAGCAAAATTGCAGTGTAATTTATTAAGTACTCCCGCCAGCCATAAGACGGGCATAGATATTCTTCACCTGCAGCCTGGTTTCCTCCAGTGTACCGTCGTTATTTATCACAAAGTCGGCAAATTGCGTTTTATCCTGTACCGGTATCTGTGTCTTGATCCTGCTTCGGGCGTCGGCTCCTTCAATACCCCTGGCAATTAGCCTTTTGAGCTGAACTTCCGCTGAAGCATATACAACTATTATTTTATCAACGAGCAATTTAGCCACGTCCGGGCCCATCTCCAGGAGCAATGGGATATCCTTTACTATCAGCCCCTCAGGGTCGGCGGATTTTCTTTCTTCGACCAATCTCAGATCTTCCCTCAGAACCTCGGGATGCACAATGGAATTTAGATTTTGTAATTTCCCCCTGTCTCTGAAAACAATATCTGCCAGCAGCTGCCTGTTTACTGTCTGATCGCTGTTCAGTATGTCCCGTCCGAAATAGTCGATTATCCCCTGCCAGGCAGGTTTTCCAGGTTCTACGGCTTCGCGCGCAAGTTTATCGGCGTCTATGATAAAAGCACCCAGTTCACCAAACATACCGGCTACGGTGCTCTTCCCGGTGCCTATCGTTCCAGTTATTCCAGCGATAATCATGGCCGGTGATTATTAGCTGAGCCGGTAAACCTGCCCGCCTTAAGCTCGGCTAATAACTCCACTTCATCATAAATATTATTATCAAAGATTGTAATACATTTACCCAGTTCCTCAATAAAATGGGCGTCACTTCCGCCTGAGGTACGGAAACCCAGTTTCTCCGCCAACTGGCAGGCAAATAGATTATTCCCTTCCATATTGCGTCCGTTGAATCCTTCCAGTGCGTCAACTTTATCAAATACAGGCCTTTTAAGTACGAGTTCTGAAGCTTTGTCGAAATCAGTAATAGCCTGGCAGGGGTATCCACGGAAAGGGTGTGCAGCGATCATAAAAGCACTTGAATCGGTCACTAACTTGCGCAGAGTCTGAATATCGATAACAGTTGTAAAATTAATATTCAGGCCGAAGACCAATATTTCGCCTCCCTCTTTTACCATAACTTCAACCCCGCGAAAAACAGGGAAGTTATATTTTGCGCTCAGGGCCGTGATATCAGCCAGTTCCCAGGCCCGGTCATGTTCGGTAAAACAAATGCCGTCCAAACCCAGGGCGCGGGATTGCTCAATCGCTTCCTCCGGATCCAGCCTGCTGTCAGGAGAAAGTTTGCTTGTGTGAATATGCAGGTCTATTTTCAAAATACACGCTCAATAAAATAGTCTAACAAAGTATGCCGCAAAATATCAGAGCCAATTGCGCTACTTCTAACCCAACTGGCTCACAGGTGAGCTATATTAGCACCTTTGAAATTTGTCTACAAATCAATCGTTGACAATTATTCCGCTATAAACTAATATTCACAAAGTTAGTCATGCCGTTTCGGGGTTAAGCTGGGGGGCATCCGGTGGCTGGTTGATAGCCCGGCCATCATCTCGCTTGATGCAGGTTATTTGAATAACCCGGATGCGGGTACAGCATTATTATGAATTAGGAGGCGCTACGATGACAGGGGAAAAAGTGATAGTAACTGCCGCTTTAACTGGTTCTGCTCATTTCCCGAGTATGTCGCCATATCTTCCTTTAACACCAAAACAGATTATTGAAGAGGGAATCAGATCTGCAGAAGCGGGTGCTTCGATATTGCATATACATGTCAGGAACCCTGAAAACGGAATGCCCACGCCGGATATCGAATTATTCAGAGAGGTTTTAACCGGCCTTAAATCAAGGACTGATGCTGTAATCTGCCTGAGTACGGGCGGCGGTATGGGCATGAGCACGGAGCAGAGGGCGGCGCCCGTAACAACCTTCAAACCGGAAATGGCAACACTTAATTTCGGGTCGATGAATTTCTCGGTCTTCCACGTTGCCGAAAAAATTAAAGAGTGGAAATACCCCTGGGAAAAGCTGGGCATGCTGGCCAGTGAGGATTACATTTTCCCCAACACGTTTAAAACTCTGCGTGAATTCCTTAACATTTTTACGGCCACTGAAACAAAGCCTGAACTTGAGCTATATGACCTGGGGATGGTCAGCAATGTTGCGTTTATGCTGGGCAGAGGGAATCTTAAGCCGCCCGTGCATCTGCAATTTGTAACCGGCACGCTGGGTGGTGTCCCGTCAACGGTTAATAGCCTGGTTACACTTGTAAACGCTGCCAGGGATGCTATAGGGCCAGGTAATTTCTCCTGGTCTGCTATTGGCGCCGGCCGAAACCAGATGCCGATATGCTCGGTCGCGCTGGCTATGGGAGGTCACGTGCGCGTTGGCCTGGAGGATAACCTGTATGTCAGCAAAGGAGTTTTGGCGAGAAGCAATGCCGAGCTGGTTGAAAAGATAATACGCATTATGCAGGAACTCAGCCTTGAGCCTGCTACCCCCACAGAAGCCAGAAAGATACTGGGATTGAAAGGCCTGGCTAAAGTAAACTATTAAATTCACCTGCAGATTCATAGTACAAGCAGCTACAATCTATGGAAATTAAATGCCATAAATAATAAAGTGTAGAGGGGTATGAGCGCCCCTCTACTTTATTACCAGGAGGATATAATGCCGGAATACCATGACATAATATACGATGTGAAAGGCCACATCGCTGTTATAACATTAAATAGGCCGGGGGCACTCAACGCCTGGCACAGGGGAATGAATGAGGAGTTGCGGCACGCTGCCCGGGCTATTGACAATGATCCTGCTGTAAGGGTTGTAATAATCACCGGCTCCGGCGAGAAATCGTTTTGCTCCGGCATCGACCTCAAGAAAATATCCTCCGGCGAGAATTTTATAACCGGTCCGGATATACGGGACTACTATGATGGGATACGTAAATTGCGGGAAGTCTTCAGTATGTATGAGAAATTGGCTGTGCCGGTAATCGCCGCTATTAACGGTTATTGCCTGGGTGGAGGCCTGGAACTGGCGCTGGCATGTGACATAAGGCTTGCTGTTGAAGCCTCTGTCTTTTCACTGCCGGAAGTTCAGCTTGGTATTATTCCCGACCTGGGCGGATGCCAGAGGTTACCAAGGGCTGTGGGAATCGGTAAAGCCAAGGAGCTTATTTACACCGGCCGCAGGGTTGATGCCAAAGAGGCCTTGCGAATTGGCCTCATTCAACAGGTTTATCCAGCGGATAAATTGATGGAAGAGGCAATGAAGATGGCCGGCGAAATGGCCGGTTATAACCCGGTAGTGGTCCAGGCCGCCAAAAGGGCCTGTAACGTGGCAATGTCCTATCCTTTAGAGATAGGCCTCGCTTTTGAGACCACAACCTCCGCATTTGCTATAAAAGACGCACTGCCCGGATCCGGACCCTTCACTATCAAATAGGCACCGAAGATGAGCAGGGCTGTAAGGCTAAATGGCTAAAATTATTGCAGTCTGCAGCAGCGACCGCAAGGGGATAAGGAAATCGCCTGTTGATTCCGCTGTATTTGAATCAGGTGTAGGCCTGGTTGGCGATGCGCATGCGGGCGGTGAAATCATCAGGGAAGTGAGCCTGCTGGCTATGGAGAGCATAGCTAAAATGAATAATGAGGGCTATGCTTTCAAATCAGGTGACTTCGCCGAAAACCTGACCACCAGCGGAATTGACCTCGTATCGTTGCCCATCGGTACGCGTCTGCAGGTTGGCCAAGAAGTCATACTGGAAGTAACGCAAATTGGCAAGAAATGTCATACAAATTGCGCTATTTTTAAAGAGGTTGGCAAATGTATCATGCCTAAAGAGGGCATATTTGCCAGGGTGGTACAGGGCGGGGTTGTCAGGGCTGATGATGCCCTATCTATACTACAACAGCATTAGGGGGTAAAGATTCGTGAATAATATACTCAGGGCTATAGTATTTTTGGCACTATTAAGCGTACTGCTTATGCCTGCAACCGGATGTATAACAAAGGAGGGCAGTTCGCAGGTGGATCCCGCTAAGCTGATAACCGAAAAAGTGCGTGTC
>CAIYTC010000130.1 GCA_903929005.1 uncultured Dehalococcoidia bacterium
AAGGTGTCATTATCCATCTGATTTTTCTATGGAAATAGAAAAGGAGATGGAAATGATACCGATAAACGTCCAGTACATACCAATCAATAGTACTGCATCAAATCTTAGCCAACGGCTAAACAGCCAACCCGGCGTGTCTTCAGCAAAGCAGTTAGCAATACCGCCGAAACCAACTCTTGAGCATAAACATCCTGCCATAGACTTCGAACAACAGAAACGGCATCGTTGTTTCGAGCGGCTGCTGATGCATTTGGGCCAGAGTGACCTGCCAGAAAAAGAGGTTGTTAAGCTGTACCTGCAACACAAATACCGTCAGCAGTGCCGTGCCAGTACACTCCAGTCAGTCTATACGGTGGTCAAGTTTTTCCTGCGTTTTATACAGCAAAAAGGCAAGACAACCCTGCAGGAGGTCACCCGTCAGGATGTAGAGGCCTTTATTGAGGTACAGCAGGACCGTGGGGCGAAGATTACCACGGTAGGACTTCGACTTATGACGCTCAATACATTTTTTCGATTTTTGGTTGATGAAGGCCGGATGCAGGAGAAGGTGCTGTCACACAAGATACGGCTGAAGCTTCCGGATGTGCTGCCGCGGGCCATAGATCCGGAATGCTTAAAACGATTGACCGGTTCTATCTCCCATGTCAGAGACCGTGCACTGATCCTGCTTTTGTTGCGCACCGGGATGCGGATCGGGGAGTTGCTCAATACCAGAGTGCAGGATATTGTCATGTCGGAGAAGAAGATTTTGATTTATGAAGCCCGCAAGACCGGCGTCGGGCGGGTGGTGTATTTTAGCGACGATGCCCTGCAGGCCCTTGAGCAGTGGCTGCACAAGCGGGATGCCAGCCAGCCGTTTTTGTTTTACAGCAAACAAAACCCCAGGCTTACCTATGCCGCAGCCCGCAGTATTTTTATGAAGTATGTGCGCAAGGCAGGTTTGCCCAGCCAGGGTTATACGCTGCATCGGCTGCGCCACAGTTTTGCCAGCGAACTTCTTAATGCCGGCATGCGGCTGGAGTGCCTCCAGCCGCTTCTGGGACACACGCACATTGAAATGACCCGGCGCTATGCCCGGCTCACGGACAAAAGTCGCGAAGAGGAATACTTCCGTGCCATGGCCATCATTGAGCAGGAGGGCATCGATGGACATTACTAACGCAATCATAGATTACCGGCGTCATTTGAAGCGGCGCAACTGTTCGGCGCACACAATCAAGGCCTACATGAACATGCTGAAGCAGTTTGTCCTGTGGATTGACGTACCCCTTGAGCAGGCAACACGAGATAAGCTGATAGACTATGTGGATTATCTTATCAGCAAAAAAGCAAAACCCAAAACCATCAACTGTCACATCAGCTGCGTGCGTGCTTTTTATGAGTATCTTGAACGAGAAGAAGCACTGAAGGTGGCAAACCCCGTGCGCAAGGGTTACAGTATGCGATTGCCGCGACCGTTGCCACGGTTTCTCAACGATGATGAGGTGGTAAAGCTCTTTGAGGTTATCAAGACACGCCGGGATCGGGCAATGTTTATGCTCATGCTCAGAACCGGTTTGCGGGTTGAAGAGGTATCCCGGTTAACTCTGGGAGCCGTTGACCTGAAGGGCAACAAAATATTTGTACATCAGGGCAAAGGCGGCAAGGATCGTGTTGTGTATATCAGCTTGGATGCACACTGGGCACTGGTTGAGTATCTAAGCCACCGGCCGGCGACGCGATCCAAAGGCCTGTTTCTGGTTGAGAAGGGCATATGCCGGGGCCGCCCCATCTCGGTACGGGGGATTCAAAAACGAATTGAGTATTACCGGGGCAAGGCCGGTTTGAAAGTATCCTGTCACCAGTTGCGGCACACCATGGCTACCCAGCTTCTTAATGCTGATACGGGTCTGTCAACCATACAGGACCTGCTGGGCCACGAACTGATTGCAACGACACAGCGCTACTGCCGGGTATGCAATCTGAAAGTGCAGCGGGACTATCACCGGGCTATGGAGGTTGTTATGCAGAGAACACTGCCTCTGCGGCAATAACCCTGTCAGGTTACGGGCACTAACAATAGTGAATATTAGATGAAACAAGCTTGAAATAAACGAAAAACTAAACTATAAAAAACCATGTAACCAACCATACTACCTTAGAAAAATCAGCTTTGTTACGTGTAGCGGCTCTTAATGTGGCATGCGGACCATCCTTTAATTATTCCACACTTTCAAAAGAAGTATTGGCTCTGTCAGATTAAGTTAAACATAAATTTTGTGAGGAATTTAAGCCGGGCATCCACCGCGGCGGACTTTGCCCGGCCTACAGCACAGCCTACCGCCGCTGCTTCAGCGCCTGCTCGGTTTCGCGCCGCATATCGCGCTTCTTGATATCCTGCCTGCGGTCGTGG
>CAIYTC010000131.1 GCA_903929005.1 uncultured Dehalococcoidia bacterium
ACACCCGGGCCATCTTTGACACGGTGCGCGAGATACAGGCCGGAGTACACGGATAGTTGCCCGATGTAAAACACAGGTGGGAGGATTAAATGAAGGCATTACAATTCAACGTTTCCATAGCGCAGTTCACGGCGCTGAAAATCTTTGGTTTGGTCATCAAGGGCGCCCATACGGCCGGCCAAAAACCAAGCTCCAAATTCCAAATACCAAACAATATAAAAATATAGAAAACGCTTGATTATTAATAATTGGAGTTTGAGTATTGGAATTTGGTATATTCTTTGGAGCAGGGGTCTTGAAGTAATGAAATGCACGGGGTATACTACGCTGGTTTGTTTCGATGTCAGGTTGAGGGATATTAAATTTTTCTGCCTGGAGGTATGCAGATGGGCAATGTAAATGTCAATATTGACGGGAAGAAATTAAGGGTACGCGAGGGAGTTACCATTCTCGAAGCGGCTGAGGCCAACGGAATCAAGATACCTACGCTGTGCCATATCAAGGACCAGGTACCCACGGGCATTTGCCGCGTCTGCGTGGTTGAGCTGGAAAGATCCAGGACCCTGGTGGGGTCCTGCCACACCCCTGTGTCCGAGGGGATGGTGATACACACACATTCGCCCAAGGTTACAGCGGTGCGCAGGGTGATCGTGGAACTGATGCTTACCGCCCATACCGGCGATTGCGTGAATGATACCAATGCGGAGAATTGCGTCCTGCACAACCTGGCCTCCGATTATGAGGTGGGCGCCCCGCGCTTCAATGTGAAGGTCCCCCGGTTTTACCCGGCCGAGGACTCCAACCCCTATGTCCGGCGAAACCTTTCCAAGTGTATCCTCTGCCGCAAATGCGTCCGTGTATGCGCCAGCATCCCCGGGAAAAATATTTTGAGCGTCGGCTATCGCGGCTTCAGGTCGAAGATTGTGGCCGGTTTCGATGAGGCGCTGCTGAGTGAGAAGTGCCGTGACTGCGGCAAATGCATTGAGCACTGCCCTACCGGGGCGCTCAGCGCGCCTGTAAAAGTATAGAACAAGACAGGGGGGTATCGCGATGACTAAAGAAACATCCTCCATCACCAGCGGCCGCGCTGAACTGTTGCCCGCGCTAAAAAGGGAACTCAAAAAAAACGGCTGCCTTACCAGGGAGATAATGGACACGGTGGCCGGACGCAGCGGCCTTCCCCTTAACGAGATCTACGGGGTTGCCACGTTCTATGCGTATCTGCCGCTGGCGCCCCTGGGCCAATACGTTATCAAGGTGTGCAGGTGCCTGCCCTGCGATATGAAAGATGCGCAGGCCGTTATCGGCGGCATTAAGCAAGAGCTCGGGATAGCGCCCGGTGAGACCACCGCCGATGGCAAATTCTCGCTTGAGCTGGTGAACTGCATAGGCGCCTGCGACCAGGCGCCCGCCATGCTGATCAACGCTAAGCTATATGGTAATTTAACGCCCCAGAGGATCGTGGAGATCCTGAAGTCTTATTGACAGGAGGATGCACGTGCCGGAAAAGCGAATTGTATTAGGCAACTGCGGGGCTACCGATCCAAACGATATCGAAACGTACCTGGGGAAGGGCGGTTTCAAGGGCTTTATTAAGGCGCGTGACAGGCTGAAGCCCGGGGATATTGTCGACCAGGTAAAAAAATCAGGACTGAGCGGCCGCGGCGGCGCGGGTTTCCCCTGCGGACTGAAGTGGGAGCTGGCCAGAAATGCTAAGGCGAAAATGAAATACCTCATCTGCAACGCCGATGAAGGCGAGGTGGGTACTTTTAAAGACAGGTATATATTGTCCCACGACCCCTTCGGCCTCATCGAGGGCATCTGCATCGCGGGCCTGGCCATAGGCGCCCGGCAGGCCTACATCTACCTGAGGGCTGAATATCATTTCCTCAACGACCCGTTGTGCCGCGCCATCGCGCAGGTCAAAGAAAAGGGCTTTTTAAAGCACCTGGATATCCAGGTTTTCGAAGGAGCGGGCTCCTACGTGTGCGGCGAGGAGTCAGCCCTGATGGATTCCATCGAAGGAAAGCGGGGGGAAGCCCGTTACAGGCCACCTTACCCGCAGGCCCGCGGCCTGTGGGGCCAGCCGACAATCATTAATAACGTAGAAACGCTGATGAATATTCCCCATATTATCGCCAACGGAGCGGCGTGGTTCAGCGCTATGGGTACTGCCAAAAGCAAGGGCACCAAGGTGTTCTCTGTCAGCGGCGATGTAAGCAAACCCGGTGTCTATGAACTGGAGATGGGTAGTTCCCTTAAGGAACTGGTCATGGACCTGGCCGGGGCGGTTGACATCAAGGCAGTACAGGTGGGTGGCCGACATGGAAACATCATCCCCGGGCATATGATAGATATAGTGCTGTCGTATGAAACCTGCCTGGGACCAGGCGCGGTGGTGGTATTTAATTCGAAACGCGACATCATTGATATCGTTCACAATAATATGCATTTCCTCAATGATGAGTCCTGTGGGAAATGCACGCCCTGCCGCGAGGGCACCGAGGTCATGCTGGAGATCCTCGGCCGGTTGCGCGGTGTGGAAGGCGCGGCGGGGGATATTGATGCGCTGGAGGACCTGGCCCAAACGATGGCATTAGCATCGCTGTGCGGCCTGGGACAGGAGGCGGCGGTACCGGTGCTGGATTCATTGAAATACTTCCGCGCTGAATACGTTAACCGCATTGAGCAATCCCTGTTTCTGCGAAGCTATCTGGGCGAAGAATTATCTAAATCAAAGGAGGGTGAAAGGTGAGCACGCATCCAGAAAATCAAACGGCACGCGCTTTGGAGTTGTTAGACAACCTGAAAGCGGACATGTCCCCGCTGAAGGAATACAAACATATAGGGGTAAAAGGGCCGCGCAGGATCGATGGCCTGGCCAAGGCCTCAGGGCAGGCCGATTACACTATGGATGTCCAGGTTCCCGGCATGCTGTATATGAGGTTCCTGATGTCGCCTTACCCGCATGCCAAAATACTCAAGATGGACACCGGTAAAGCCGCCAGGCTGGCGGGCGTGAGGAATGTCCTGCGTTTTGATGACCCTGAAGTGGGGAAGGAAGAGATCATCGGGAAAGTGGCGGGATTTTTTGGAAGTGACCGGCCCCTTTCGGGGGTGGCCCATATGGAGGGTGAATTAGTGGGCGCCGCCGTAACAGCGGATAGCGAGGCGATTGCCGAGGAGGCGCTGGCCCTGATTGAGATCGATTGGGAGGAACGCCCTTTCATGCTCGACCCGGTGGCGGCCAGCGATCCGGCCGCTCCGCTGACTTTCCCCGAACGTTATATAGACGGTAATCACTGGAACAGGGGCGCCTACGATGAACTGGCACACGGGGATGTCAAGAAAGGCTTCGCCGCAGCGGATAAAGTTATCGAATTTAAGTTCTCGCGCACGGCTAATACCTGGGTAGGGCCGGAGCGTCCCTGCGGTGTCTGGAAATGGAACGGCGACTGCCCCGAAATATGGCTGAAACACCAGCGCGTGCACCTGCCCAAAAGCCGCATCTCCCAATGGTTCGGCGGTATACCCATGAACAAAATCCAGATCCATTCGCTGTACCAGGGAGCCAGCTTTGGAGGCTGGTGCCAGGTCGACTGGAACCTGGGCCCACTGTGGTGCGCCGCCCTGGTATCAAAGAGAACAGGCAGGCCGGTAAAATATATCTTCAACCGCCGCGAGGACTTCTTCGGAGGCTCCATGGATGAAGGCGTCTACTTCGTGAAGGTGGGATTTAATAAAGACGGCAGCATAACCGCCGTGGAGGCTACCCTCTACCAAGTCAACGCCATCTGGCCGGTGTTTAACCCGGTGCTGCATTTACACGATAATACCACGATCCCCCATCTCAAGGGGCAGTGCAAATCAATCTGGGTCAACAAGGGGCACACGGTCCCCACACGCTGCGAGATGCTCCCGCCGGTACTGACCCAAACCATGATATTTGACCGGGTGGCGGCCGAACTGGGCATGGATCCCATCGAGCTGGCCCTGAAAAACGATGGGGCCATGGGCCATGATATGGCCTGGGTCAACGAGGAGAAAAAACAGCGCGGCTTCCAGGTGCGTGACAGCCTGAAGGAATGCGTTGAGAAAGGCAAGGCGGAGTTCAAATGGGATGAATCCTGGCACAAGCCCGGTGCCCGCAAGCTCCCCAACGGCCGCCTGCACGGCGTCGGCTTCACCTGGGCACATGAATGGGACGACTCGTGCGGCAGCGGCGAATTCGCCATCCGCATCGAACGTACCGACGGTACCGCTTCGCTGCTGGCCACCGGCGCGGACAACGGCGTTGACGCGGAAAATACCTATTGCCAGATTGCGGCCGATGAGATCGGCCTGCGCCTGGAGGATGTGCACTATAACCCCCAGCAATACGTCGGCTTTTACAGGATGACGCCTGATTCTTCAACCAATATGTCCGTCAACGGCTGGGCGGTGCGTCACGCGGCCAGGATTTTGAAAGAGAAGATACTGGAATCTGCCACCGGCCCCACTGCGTTAACACAGAGGGGCGGCTATCAGCCCGCTTTTCCCGATACCAGCCCGCAGGACCTGGATATTCAAGATAGCCATATTTTCCTCAAATCTGATCCGGAACGCCGCATGAGCCTGGCTGATTTCGTCAGGATGGCGGGTGAGAGCGGGTGCTTTTCCACGGACGAATTCCTGGGGGTCAGGACCGCCTGGTCGGAACCCCTCTTCGCCTCCAGTTACCATGTGCAGTACGGCGCCTACAACCCCGTTAACCCCAGGCCGCGTTTCTGCCGGCAAGCTCACTTCATGGAAGTTGAAGTCGATACTGAGACAGGTGAGATATTTGTCACCCGCATAGTCAACGTCAACGACGTGGGCAAGGCCATCAACCGCATGAGCTGCGAGGGCCAGCAATACGGCGGCAGCATCATGGGGGTCAGCCGGGCCAAGTTCGAGGAGGTTGTCCATGACCCCGTCACCGGCGTAATGCTGAATGGGAACCTGATCGATTACAAGATAGCCACCATGCAGGACCTGGGCCCCGTCAGCACCATACTGGTGGAGACGGGCATGGGCTACGGACCCTACGGGCTTATCGGAGTCGGCGAGGATATCGGCACTGTAGTGCCGGGCCTCATGGCGCCGGCGGTCTTCAATGCCATAGGGGTACGGATCGATGATTTCCCCATCACCCCGGACAAAATATTAAAGGCCCTGGGAAAAATATAGCCGTGATTCTACGGCATTTTGTAAGAGGAGGGCGAGAACTTGAATAAAGACATTAAGAATTATGCCTGCCCCTATTGTGGGGAAAAGTGCCGCTCGGCGGATGAACTCAAGGAGCATGTTTTCCAGGCGCATAAGGGGCGGGGACTGCCTGCCCCGGAAGGAAGTATAAAACTGACAGTGAATAAAGCTGAATATGTAATCCGGGTGGCGCCGAACTGGACACTCTATTACCTCATTCATGATAAGCTCGGCCTGACCGGCACCAAGCAGTTTTGCGACCAGGGTGCCTGCGGGTCCTGCACCATGATAGTGGACGGCAAGCCGGTACTTTCCTGCATGCTGCTGGCCATAGAGTGCGGCGGCAAGGTCATAGAAACCGTTGAGGGGATCGCGGCCGACGGGCATCCCCTGATCGAAGCCTACGTCAACAACCACGCCATGCAATGCGGGTATTGCACACCGGGTTTCGTGGTCACCTCCAAGGCGCTGCTGGACAGGCACCCGGATCCGACCGAGGAGGAGATTGTAGAAGCCCTGGCGGGCAACCTCTGCAGGTGCAGCACCTATCCGCAGCATCCCATAGCTGTCAGGGAAGCCGCTGGAAAAATGAAGGCGGCGAAAAAGTAAAGGCAGGTGGTGAAAAGTGAAAGAATTTAAACACTTCAACGCATACAGCATAGAAGAAGCCGTGTCCCTGCTGGGACGCTACGGCGAAAGGGCCTGCATCATAGCGGGAGGAACCGACCTGCTGGGAAAAATGAAAGACGCCATCCTGCCTGCCTACCCGGAAGCGCTGGTCAATATTAAAACCATCCCGGGCCTGAGCTACATAAAAGAAGACGGGGGCATGCTGAAGATAGGCGCGCTGACGGTACTCAGCGAGATCGCCCACAGCGAGGTTGTCCGGTCGCACTGGCCTGCCCTGGCGCAGGCTGCCTGCCGGACCGCCTCTCCCCATATCAGGGATATGGGGACAATCGCAGGTAACCTCTGCCAGGATATCAGGTGCTGGTATTACCGCAACCAGAATAACCGCTTCTCCTGCCTGCGCAAGAAGGGCGGCAGGTGTTACGCCATCAAGGGTGATAACAGGTACCATTCCATCTTCGGCGGAAGCGTTTCCGGCGGCTGCCTGGCGGTGCATCCCAGCGATACCGCGCCCGCCCTGATAGCCCTGGACGCTAAGATCAAGACCTCCGGGCGGACCCTCGATGCACGGGACTTCTTCGAGGTTAAACCCGTTAAGACTACCGTGCTGAAGGCGGATGAAATAGTTACAGAAATACAGGTACCTGAGCCTGCGGCGGGAACCACCAGCGCATTTCTCAAGTTCGCCCTGCGCAAATCCATTGACTTTCCCATAGTAAACTGCGCGGCCATGATTACTCTCAAGGGTGACCGGGTTGCCGCGGCCAGGATATGTCTCAATGCCGTGAGCGTGGTGCCCTACCGTGCGGCCGCCGCCGAGCAGGTTGTTATGGGCAAAAGCCTGGACGAAGCGGTTGCCGAAGAGGCCGGCAAAGCCGCCGTATCCGAAGCTAAACCGCTGGAGCATAACAAGTATATGGTGGCCATAGCGCGCACCCTGGTGAAAAGGTCGATCTTAGCCTGCGTGGGGAGATGATGGGTGACTGAGGTTTTCACTGCCATATCCGGTCTGCTTGGCCAGGGTGAAGACCTTGTGCTGGCCAGGGTCATTGACGTGAAAGGTTCGGCGCCCCGCGAGGCAGGCGCCAGCATGCTGATCCGCAGGAACGGGCAGATAGAAGGGACGGTCGGCGGCGGATTGGTCGAGGCGGCGGCAATTAAAAAGGCCCCCGCAATCTTCTCGAAGAAGTGCTTTGCCCGGCTGGCCTTTGATATGACGGGCACCGGTTTAACCACGGCGGACATGGTCTGCGGCGGCAAGATGGAACTGCTGGTTGAGTACCTGCCGGCTGACCGGGAAACACAAAATATCTTCACAGGCATACAGGGATGCCGGAGGAACAACCATAGAAGTTTCCTGATCACCGGCCTGCCTGAATCAGACGAAGGAACGGGCGTCCTGCCGCATTACCTGGTCTCACCCGGCAGCGCCTGCTCCACCGGTTCGGACGGGTCCGCTGACGTGCTGGAGAGGCTGAAAGACGCCGTGCATTCACTGGCAGAATCGTCACAAATCGAGATAGCGGACCGGCGCTTCTGGGTCGACGTGATACGCAATACCGGCACAGTCTATATATTCGGCGCGGGCCATATCTCCCGCGAGGTTAACGACCTTGCGCTGAGGGTTGGTTTTATGACCGTGGTACTGGATGACCGTGAGGAATTTGCCAACCGCGCGAGGTTCAGGCAGCCGGCAGAAGTGGTTGTCCTGCCGTCGTTTGATGATTGTTTAAGAGGGTTCAACCTTGCCGGGGATAGCTATGTCGTCATCGTAACACGTGGCCATATATATGATAAGGCCGTGCTGGAGCAGGCGCTGCGCTCGCAGGCCGGGTATATCGGCATGATCGGCAGCGCGCGTAAAAAGGAGACTATCTACACTGCCCTGCTGGCCGGCGGTTTTACACAGGAGGACTTGAACAGGGTGCACTGCCCCATCGGCCTGAAGATAGATACGGAGACTCCCGCCGAGATAGCGGTCAGCATTGTGGGCGAACTCATAGATGTTAGGGCCGGGAAAAGAAATGAGCCAGGGTGATATCGCAGCCGTAGTGCTGGCAGCCGGCTATTCCAGCAGGATGGGGAGCTTTAAGCCGCTCCTTGACCTGGGCGGCCGGCCTGTGGTCTGCCACGTCGTGGAATCGCTGCGCAGTGCCGGCATCCCGGACATACGGGCCGTCGTGGGGTACCGGATGGATGCGCTGTTGCCCGTGCTGCAGGGCCTGGGGGTAAGCATCGTCATAAACGAAAGGTACGCTGACGGCATGTTCTCATCCGTGCTGGCCGCTTTGAAAAGCCCTGGGACGGGGGTCAAGGCCCTTTTGCTGTTGCCTGCCGATATCCCGCTGGTGCGTCCGCAGACGCTAAGGCGCCTGGCGGAGAATACCGCGCGCTTCCCGGGGAAGATACTGAAGCCCGCTTTCCTGGGGAGAGAAGGCCATCCTCCGCTGGTTCCGTCTGAATTCATCCCTGGCATCCTCAGTTACAGTGGGAGCGACGGCCTGAGGGGCGCCCTTAAGCTGTTTGCCGCCGATACGGTGCGGGTAGCGGTAGCCGATGAAAATATTTTGTTTGATATGGATAGCCCGGCGGATTACGCAGAGTTGCTGGAGAGATGGAAACGCTACAACATGCCTTCAGTCCGGGAGTGCGAAGCCATAATGAAGACGCTTTACAGCGCTGAAGAGCGGACTGTGCGGCACTGTGCGGCAGTTGCAGACGTCGCGGGAAAAATAACCGCTGGCCTCAACCGGTCCGGCTGCACCCTGGACAGGGATTTAATTCAGGCGGCGGCTCTTCTTCATGATATTGCCAGGGATAAACCCGGCCATGCCTGTGAAGGAGCGCGTTGGGTGGCTGAACTGGGCTACCCCGGGGTGGCCGTGCTTATCAGTACGCATATGGATATCAGCGCCGGTTCAGGCAGCAGCGTAAGCGCGGCAGAGGTACTCTATCTTGCCGATAAGCTGGTGCAGGAAGACCGGCAGGTATCCATAGAGCAGCGGTTCGGCCGGGAGTTGGCCAAACACCGGGCGGAGCCTGAAGTTGTAAGTATGATAGAGTCGCGCTACCGTGCTGCCCGTTCCATTGAAGAACGTGTTACGCTGCTGACCGGCAGGCAGGTTGCTGTGCCGATGATAAGTCAATAAGTAAACATCAGTAGAAAAGAAATGCAGAAATTAGCCAATTGCAGCCAGGTTATCTGTTGTTTGTCTGCCTTATTGATAGCGGCAGGACTATGTGGTTGTGACTCTGCCGCTGAAAAGAGTGTTCAGGTTGAGCTCATGGTTTCCACTGCCCAGAGCCTGAAGAGGCCTATGACTGAGATCGCACGGTCTTATGAAGTCCAGAATCCCCGGGTTAAAGTTAATTTGAATTGCGCGGGAAGCAGCAGCCTGGTGGCGCAGATAATAGCGGGGGCCCCGGCCGATGTCTTGGCGTCTGCCTCCCGGCAGGACATGGATACCCTGATAGCCAGGGGCCTGGTTGATGCGGATACGCTGAAGATTTTTGCGGCCAATGAGGTAGTTCTGGTGATACCGGCGGGCAAGGCAGCCGGGTTGAAGCGTTTTGAAGACCTTGCACTGGATAATGTGAAGCGGATTGCCGTGGGCAATCCCCGGCTGACCCCCGCGGGTTTATATGCGGAAGAGGTGCTGGCCTATTTCGGTATTAAAGATCAGGTCAAAGACAGGCTGATTTACTGCGACCAGGTGGCACAGGTATGCGATTACACGGCGCGGGGTGAGGCCGATGCCGGAATTGTTTACCTTACTGATTACCTGGCCCGCCAGGACCAGCTTGCCCTGGCGGCACAGGCGCCGGCAGGCTCGCACAAGCCGGTGGAGTATCCTGCGGCAGTGGTCAAGCAAAGCCCTAATAAGCTGGCTGCCGGCCGGTTCATCGCCCTGTTGTGTTCGGAGCAGGGCAGGGGCATCCTGTCGGCCAACGGTTTCCCGCCGGTGAACGAGGTTAATAAGTGAACATGGAATCTGCGCTTTTCTCCGTCCGCCTGTCTTTCCAGGTGGCGCTGGTCGCCACAGTTTTCAGCATAGTATTCGGATGCGCTTTCGCCTACCTGATAAGCCGCAGGAGCTTTGCGGGCAGGGAGGCGCTCGACGTGCTGCTGACCCTGCCGCTCGTGCTTCCCCCTACCGTCACCGGCTATATATTACTGGTGCTTTTAGGAATCAACGGCCTGCTGGGCAAATATATCTACGCTATGACCGGTTACACCATCCTTTTCACCTGGCAGGCAGCCGCGCTGTGCTCGTTCGTCGTTTCACTGCCTCTGATGTATAAGACCGCCCGTGCGGCTTTTGAATCCGTAGACACTAAGCTCGTCCAGGCGTCCTATACACTGGGCCATTCGGAGTTGAATACGTTTTTCAGGGTAGTGCTGCCGCTGTCGCGGCGCGGGGTTATCGCCGGGACCATACTGGCCTTCGCCCGCGCGCTGGGTGAATTCGGGGCCACGCTGATGCTGGCCGGCAATATCCCCGGCAGGACGGACACCATGCCGCTGGCTATTTATGCCGATGTTGCCAGCGGCGAATGGAGCCGGGCCTGGGGCCTGGTGGCGCTGTTCGCACTGATGTCGGCTGTTTTCCTTTACGCTGCAAATAAACTGGCAGGACAGCAGAGATGGGTTTAGAGCTAAACATAAAGACAGATTTGCCCGGCTTTTCGCTGGATGTCAGTTGGAGCATGCACAGCGAACTGGTGGTGCTGTTCGGCCATTCAGGCGCGGGCAAAAGCCTGACCCTGCAAACCATCGCCGGCATTTCCCGCCAGGGCGGCGGCTATGTAAAACTGAACGGGCGTATGCTATTCAACCGGGCTATGGGTATCAATTTGCCCCCGCAGCAGAGGTCTGTGGGCTATGTATTCCAGGACCTGGCGCTGTTTCCTCACATGACGGTCCGGCAGAATATCCTCTACGGAGCTTACGGGATTGATAAAAGCACAGCCAGGCAGAAATGTGCCGTAATGCTGGAGCTTTTCCGGCTGAACGGGCAGGAGGATAAATACCCTCACGAGATATCCGGCGGGCAGAAGCAGAGGGTGGCCTTCGCCCGCGCGCTTATCCGTAAACCGGACCTGCTCCTCCTCGACGAACCTTTTTCGTCCCTGGATAACCCGTTGCGCCTGGAGATGCGCCGGTGCCTGATGAGCGTGCTCAAAGAAGATTTCTGCGTTCCTACCGTCCTGGTAACTCATGACGTGCTGGAGGCTTACACGCTGGCTGACCGTGTGCTGATATATTCAAACGGCCGGGTTATCCAGTCGGGGCTGCCGCAGGAGGTGTTCAATAACCCGCTGAACCACGAAGTTACATCACTGGTGAATTTAAAAAATCTTTACCCCGGGTACCTGTTTACATGAATCAATTAGGGAGGTGAGCTTACCATGCTGTTCTCGCTGCTGCTATCGATTCTTCGTCTTACCATCGGCTTGACTGCCAAAAACAATAAGTCTGTGAAAGAGATGATCAGTATACGTAACTGTTCCTATGTGTTAAAGACCAGGGACGGGAAGCGGGGCATGCGCTATATTTTCAAAAATGGGAAATTTACGACCGATAAAGTGCTTACGGACTATGACCTGGCGCTGGTATTTGAAAGTGCCGATATCGGGTTCAAAACACTGGCTCTGGGAGGGGATACGGGAGTTCAGAACGCCATAAATAACTGGACACTGAAGCTTGTAGGCAACCCCAACATCTTTAACTTCTTCGGCGTGGTACTGATGATCTCAATGGGGACCTTTAAAAGGAAATGACGTCTGTTTATTAACCGTGGGAGGTACCTGGATGAAAATCAGGCTTGAATACAGCAAATTCATTAAGATAGAGAAATACGCCAGCGATTCGATAATTGAAGTGCCGGATAAGTGCACGGTGCGTGAACTGCTCATATTCCTGGGATTGCCGGTATACCTCCAGAAGGCTGTCTACACCGTTGTCAACGATCAACCTTCCTGGAATTCGACGGTTTTAAAAGAAAATGATGCGGTCAACCTGCACCGCTTGCTGGGCGGTGGCTGACCGGGATGAGACAACTATGAAAACACCAGGCCCTGGCTTTGATTCGCTGGGTCAAGATTTAAGGCGCCTGCTGGGCAGCGCTAAAGTCAAGACCGATCCTGAAGACCTGCTGGCCTATTCCAGCGATGCGACACGTTATTATGCGCAGGGAAACCCGCAAGCGGTCGTGCTGGCCGGCTGCGTTGACGATGTATGCCAGGTCCTCAAGTATGCTAACCGGCAGGAAATCCCGCTTACCCCGCGCGGGGCGGGCAGCGGCCTGTCGGGCGGTTCAACGCCCATCCGGGGCGGCATCGTGCTGGACATGAAGCGCATGAATAAAATCCTCGAGATCAACAAGGGCAACATGACCGCCCGCGCTGAGAGCGGTGTGGTGCTGGCCAACTTCCACCGGGCGGTGGAGAAGGAGAGGCTTTTCTATCCCCCCGATCCGCAGAGCATGGATGTGTGCACCCTGGGCGGGAACGTGGCCTGCCGCGCCGGCGGTCCGCGCGGCGTTAAATACGGCACCACCCCCAACTACGTGCTTGGCCTGGAGGCTGTCCTGCCGGACGGGTCGGTCATCAATACCGGCGGCATCAGCGTCAAGCAGGCCAACGGCTATAACCTGACGCAGATCCTGACGGGGTCGGAGGGGACGCTGGCCGTCATAACGAAAGTGAACCTGCGCCTGCTGACTTTGCCTCCCGGGCGCAAAACCGCCGTTATTGTCTGCGACAGCCCGCAGATTGCGGCAGAGCTGGTTTCCCGCATCATTTATGAGGGCGCGGTGCCGGCTGTGCTGGAATACCTGAGCGTGGGCGCTATCTGGCTCATGAATTCCTATTGCCCGATCCCGGTGGCCCTGGACGGCCAGGCCTACCTGCTGCTCGAGCTGGACGGTTCGCCCGCCCTGATAGAGGAGGACCTGGAGAAGATAAAGGGCCTCAGCAGCCAGATGAAAGCGCGCGAGGTGAAGGTGATTGCGGATGAGAAGCAGGCCGCGGGCATCTGGAAGGCGCGCAAGAACCTTTCCCCGCTCATCCTGCGCATCTATCAGAAATCCATCTCCGAAGACGTCACCGTGCCGCGCGATAAGATAGCGCAGATGGTCAAGGCGGTCAGCGAGATAGGCGCGCAATTAGGGATAACCACGGGCATGAGCGGCCACGCCGGCGACGGCAACATACACCCCGGGGTGCAGATCATGGAGGTCACGCCTGAGGCGGAGAGGAAGGCCGAGGAGGCTATTAAACTCATAATAGAGAAAGGCCTTGAGCTGGGCGGCACCGTATCCGGCGAGCACGGCATCGGCCTGCACAAATCAGCCTATCTGATAAGGGAGCTGGGCAGGGATCAGATTGAGCTGATGAAGCGTATCAAGTACGCCTTCGATCCCAGGGGCATCCTGAACCCCGGCAAGATCTGGCCGGACGAACAATCGTGATCGGGGACCTGGATTACTATAAGGACCTGGTAGTCAAATGCTCACATTGCGCCTTATGCGAGGCCGTCTGCCCGGTTTACCTGGAAGATATGCTGGAGACGCATGTCGCCCGCGCCCGCGTGGATATTATCAACGAGACTCTTTATAAAAAGACCCTGCCGGTGACGCCTCGGGTGAGGGAGATAATCAACCGCTGCCTGGTCTGCACCAGTTGCACGCAGAGCTGCGGGGCGGCCGTCCCCGTGCACGAGATTATCATCACGGCCCGCGCCGTCCTATTTGATGGTAAGCGGCGGAACCGGCTGCAGAGCTATTTCACGCGGACGATGATGGAGCAGCGCGGCATCAAGGGGTTACCTGCTTTGATGCTGGTGGCCGCACAGACGCTGCACATCGCTCCGGAGGGTTTTCCCAAGGTCAGCCTGCGCACCTTTGACAGCCTGTATCACGGCAGCTACCCGCCCGCGGGCCAGCAGCGTGCGCGCGTGGCCTATTTCACAGGCTGCGCCACCAATACCATGGATGTGGAAACCGGCGTATCGGTTATGAAGGTGCTGGCGCATAACGGCATCGGGGTGGTGCTGCCAGATAAGCTGATGTGCTGCGGCATCCCCGCCCTGGGAGAGGGGGATATCAGCACCGCGCAAAGGATGGTGCGCAACAACATCGCCATACTGGCGGAGCAGGAGGTTGATGCTATTTTGGTTGACTGCACTTCCTGTGGAATGATGCTGCGCTCCGAGGCTGCCAAATTGCTGCCCGCGGACGACCCGCTGCTGGCTAAAGCGGTTGAGCTGTCGTCCAGGGTATTCGAGGTCACCGATTACCTGAATACCATCGGACTG
>CAIYTC010000132.1 GCA_903929005.1 uncultured Dehalococcoidia bacterium
AAATTGCTTAGCATACCGCTAAGCTGTTCTATCGTGCGGCCTCCCCAACCAAAGGAGCCGATGATGCTGGCAAATTTGAGGTTGGGGCGCAACGCGTTGACCAGGAAAGCAGCATTTGCTGCCAATGGATGGGCCCCGCCCAGCACAGTGCATGTGCCCAGCACCAGGGTAGCCGCATCAACCAGAGCAATGGCTATTTTGCCGGGGTCAGCGACGGTAAGGTCGAATTGTTTCACGTTGACACCGCGTTCGATAAGGGCTTCAACCAGGTAGTTGACCATTTCCCCGGTGCTGCCGTGCATAGATACGTAGGGGAGAAGCACGACGTTTTTCGGCTCGGCATAAACCCAGCTTTTATAGGCGTCCAAGATAAATTCAGGTTTAGCGTAAACCGGGCCGTGACTCGGTGCTATGATGTCGATTTTATAGTCCTTTAACCTTTCCAGGTTTTTCTGGATAGTGGTGCGGAACGGCATCATAATCTCGCCGAAGTACCTCTTGGCCGCTTCATAGATCTGTCCTTCATCCTGGACGTACAGGGCTGACTGTGCCATGTGAGAACCGAAGAAATCACACGAGAAGAGTATATTATCCTCGCGCAAATATGAAACCATGGTTTCAGGCCAGTGTACCCAGGGGGCGTGTATGAACTCGAATGTCCGGTTGCCAAGTGATAAAGTATCTTTATCGTTAACTGTGATAAAAACACTCTCATCGAGATGCAGGAGGTCCATCAACATTCCCTTGCATTTGGGTGTGCACACCACCCTGGCTTCAGGATAAAGCTCAAGAATAACCGGGATACTGCCCGCGTGGTCCTGTTCGGCATGGTTACAGATGATGTAATCGAGTTGCTCGACTTTCAACTGGTCAAGGTTGTTAATCAATACCAGGTCCATGGCCGGATCGACGGTATCGATCAAAGCAGTCTTTTCACTTCCGCGCACCAAATACGCGTTATAACTCGTGCCGTCGGGAGTGGGGATAAGGGCATCAAATAGGCGCCGGTCCCAGTCTATGGCGCCCACCGCGTCTATGCCTGGCCTAATATCAAGCCTGTTCATGTGGTCCTCCGTTTAAATCCTGGTAAATTGGTTTTTCTCTGCTCCGCAGACCGGGCAGGTCCAGTCATCAGGGATATCTTCAAACTTCGTACCCGGCTTGATCCCGCCGTCGGGGTCGCCCTTTTCAGGGTCGTAAATGTAACCGCAGACGTTGCATTTGTATTGATCCATTTTAGTTTTCTCCTCCTTTTTATCAGCTATATAGCTGGGGGCTGACCTGGGCGTTGTGCCGCGCTTGACCTGCTGGTAATAGGCGTACGTTATCGGTTCGCCTTCTTTAATAACGTCGGCATCTACAAGCTCGCCGACAAATATGCTGTGTGTGTATACATCGATCCGGTTGATTACCCTGGCCTCCAGATACGCCAGAGTATGGTCCAGCACAATCGGCGCCCCGAGTTGCCCGGGTTTATAATTTACGCCCGCGAATTTTTCAACCTCGCGTCCGCTCTTAAAACCGAAGCCGCCTATGAAATTCAGCGGGGTTTCTTGGGACAATATTGAGACTGCGAAAACCTTGCTGCTGGAGATGTATTCGTGTGTCAGATTACTACGGTTAATCACAACCTCGATGATCTGGGGTTCAGAGCATACCTGGATGACTGTGTTGGCGATCTGACCGTTGATCCTGTCAGCTTTACAAGATGAGACGACGAACAGGCCGTAAGTCAGGGAATACAGAGCTTTTGGGTTCATAGAAAACACCTCTCCTCAACAATATTACATAAAGTCCTTTTCAGCATCTTCAATAGTCTGCTTAATCTGCTGGCTAAGCCCGGGGGGCAGGCCTTCGATATCAACGTGCAGGAAGCCCCGCACGATGGTAGCTGTCGCCTCGTCGCGGGTCAGGCCGCGCATCATCAGGTACTCTACCTCCTCTTCCGCTATTTTGCCGACAGCAGCCTCGTGCGAAAGGTCAATGCCGGCCAGGTTGCCCTTGAGTTCCGGTATCGCATGAATATGCCCCTCGCCTTTTAGTATCAGGCCGCGGCATTCAAGGTGTCCCTTCACATCAGGGGCATTTCCCTCTATGTAGCCGCGTGCGGTAATTGAACCGCCTGTAGTAATAGCGCGGGATATGATTTCGGTCCTCGATCCTTTCCCATCCAGGATGACCTGCGATCCCAGGTCCATATTGGAACCCGGTGGAGCTACAACAATACTGTTGAACCTTGTAACCGTGTTCTCCCCTATACATCTGGCTAACGGGTTGGCCTGCAGTGATTTGACCGGCTTCATAATTACATAGTTACTGAGATATATGCCTCCGTCCTCGATAATGATGCCCGTACGCGGGCGGACATCAGTCTCCGGTGACCAATTATGGATCATGGTGAAGCTGATCTTAGCGCCCTTCTTGATATAGAATTCAGAGACTCCCAGGTGCATGGCAGGCTCCTCGCGGGGAGAGGTGGTGCAACCTGTGATGATGTGCAATTCCGAACCCTCCTCGGCAATAATGATGTTATGCACGCTTTGAGCCAGGTTTTTCTTGCCTATATAGAGGCAGGCTTGTACCGGGAAGGTAGACTTGCCGCCCGGCAGCGCACGGATGAAATAACCGTTGCCGGGGTTTAATTCCACATGCGCGGTGTATTTATCAGCGTCAACCGCCACAGCTTTCCAGTAATATGCAGCCAGCCAGTCGTATTTTTCCAGGGCCTTTTGCGTGGACATAACCTCAATATCTGCTTGACTGCTGAGGCTGTGAATCACGGAATGATCCATCTGGATAATAGTGCCTGACCTTTGCCTGACATCATCGACTGTGACTCCTGATTGCAGCATCTGCTGCCTGGCGTCACCAGGTAGTTTGGAGAGGTCTTCGTAGTAAGGCACATTTTCTGCCGCGTGCTCGTATCGATTAAGGTCAATATCGTTACCGAAGCGAGCCTGCTTTACCGCCGCGGTTTTAGCCTTCTCTTTCCTCGTTTTTTCGCTATTTAAGTCACGCATTTGCGGCACTCCTGGTAGCCTTTCTTGACAATGGTCTTCAATATCTCGTGTGGATCCCCCTCGCAGATAATAGTGCCATCTAACAAAACATAGCCGGTGCGGGCATCAACGTAATCAAGTATATGCCCTGTATGCGTAATGACCAGCCCGCTTCTCTTCCTGTCACGGATAGGCTGTTTTTTTTGCAGCAGGTCATTGATGAGGCGGCCTATCAGGGCAATATTGACCAGGTCCACCCCGGATTCTGGTTCGTCGAGCAGTATGAGGTCGGGCTTTTGAGCCAGGAGCTGGGCCAGTTCAGAGCGCTTGATCTCGCCGCCCGAGAAGCCATAATTTATGTCCCGTTCTACCAGTTCGGTCAGATTAGTGGCCTGCACGATGGTATTCAACTCTTCATCTGATTCGCGGCCCCTGGCGCAAGCCGTTACCATGTCCCTGGTTTTCACCCCCCTTACGACCGGCGGGCGCTGCATGGACATGCCGATGCCCAGACGCGCCCTTTCATCCATGGGCAGTGACAGGATATCCTGGTCTCTAAAAATAATGCGGCCCCTGGTGACCTTATACCTGGGCGCCCCCATAATTGTCATCAGTAATGTCGTCTTGCCGTTTCCATTAGGTCCGAAAAGGACATGCGTCTCGCCTGCATTGATAGTAAAATTAACGTCGTGCAAGATCGGCCTGCCGGCAACTTCCACAGCCAGGTCTTTTATTTCCAGCATCGTTTCTGCCATGTTTTTTCTCCTGTAGGTCTATTACGGTTATGCGCCATCCAGCAGGTGATGCTCGGTACGTGTGAACCAGCCGTCGGGGTCGCTGATATATTCCTTGTAATCAATCAAAGCCAGATAATGTCCCTGCTCTTCGGCGGAAATGGACGTAAAAAACTTCCTCTCTATATCCGAAGGCGATTTTTCTGCCTGATTTTTATAATAATCACGGGATTTTATTTCCATTTCAATAGCCTTACCGGCGGCTTCGATTTCACCCTGGTTGGCCTGGATGGATTTACCCGCGCTTTTGATCGCCTTGCCGAAGAGCGTACCGTACCTCATGTCCCTGTCAGGCTTTACCCCGGTAACCGGCCAACCCTTATCCGCTGCTATTGATTTATAGATATCCTCGAACCTTTGGCGGTGCTGGTCTTCCTGCTCTGCCAGCCAGGAGTAAAGCTCTTTGCCGGCTTTATTAGCGCTTTCTTTCCCTGCCAGGACGTAGTATTTCTTGCCGTCAAGTTCCATCTGGATAGCGAATTTAAGCGCCTCGCTGATGCCCGTCTGGTTTTCTTTCATAGTTAGCTCCTGATAGGTTTAATTCCGCCATCACTACAACCCTATGATTTAACTGCCCTGATACGCATTACATTTTCAAGCGATAGCCAATTATATCAATTATTCCGTTTCTGCAAGTAATAAAAGTCACATTATTTAAAACTGTTTGTTACAGATATAAAAAAAGGCTGGCCTGTTAAGGCCAGCCTTGAGAATCCTATGCTGAGGGTATTACCGGGCTATTTTGGCAAGTTCTGCCATGCTGGTGTCAATGCCCTTGCCATAGAGCTTCAAGCGGATCGGTTCGCCATTGCCATATTTCTTGAAGACACGGCAGACTTCGCAAATGCTGGTGTCTTTGCCGGTTGCGCCGTGGTCATCAAGTTTGCAGTAAGTGCCTTCAATTTCCCAGCAGGGCAGGAACTGATAATTGGTGGCCGGGCATTCTGCCTTTATCATCTCGGGGCAATGGCATTTTTCCCAGCAGGGCTGCTTGTCTGCCCAGAAATTGAATTTGGATACCTCTTGGCCCATGTCCGCTTTTTGGATCTTATCAATTACTTCAGCCATTGTTTTTGCCTCCTTGTTTATTCTGCCTGACATTGTTTTCCTTTATGCTACCAATTTAACATGCCCTGGCTGTCAGGCCATCCGTCATAACGCTTAAAGTAAATTTGCGCACAAGCGCATACTTAGTCAAAAGTATTAAGCCAAAATGCTTAGCGGAAGGGCGGAGAATTTGGAATGCGAGATAGTTTATTGCAAAATATGACACGGGGCCTGAATAAACACCGGAAAAAGAGTTTGATGTCAATTATGCCGTTGCATAAATACCTTATTAATATATTCCTGGTATTGTCATGCCTGTTGACGGGTTGCATAACAGGTTCCTCAACAGGGCAGGTAAATAATGACGCGCAGCTAAAAGAGGAAATCCGCCGCTCCGTGGAGCGCTATGCACTGCCGCTAACGGCCTGGGAAATCGCGAATTTCCTGGGTCCGCCGGGAGCAAATTCGCAGAATAGTCAGGGGTCTGTTGACCTGGCAGGGCTACAGGAAAATATCGCTAAGATGTTAAAGGAAGAGGACATCAACGTTTTCCCGCCGCTGCGGGTACGGCTGGAAAGTCCTCCCTTGCTGCTGGTGATTTCGCCGCGCCAGAAAATTGCCTACTTTGACCGCCTGTTGCTTTTACCGGGCTTGACCGCCGAAGAAATTGAAGAGGTGGAAAATAGCCCGGACTGGCTGAACCTGTCCTCCCTGGTGGTTAAGCTGGGCGGCTTCGGCGCGGCTTATCCTGCCATCGTTTCGCCGCAGATGCCGGCAAAACAGGTGATAAACGCTGCTGTGGAAGAATGGGCGCACCAGTACCTTGCTTTCAAGCCGCTGGGTTTTTTATACCTTCTGGACTCGTTGGGGTTTAGCCAGGAGCCGGCTGTAATTACTATGAACGAAACGCTGGCGGGCATGATCGCTGAAGAAATAGGCCATAAAATATATCAGCGTTACTATATGGATACGCTTGAAGCGGATGCAGGTCAAAGCATGGAAGGATTTGATTTCGATATTGAGATGAGTCAAACCCGGCATAAAGTTGATGAGCTGCTCGCTTCAGGCAATATAGAAGAGGCCGAAAATTACATGCAAAGCCGGCGGCTGTTTTTCAATCAACATGGGTACGGGATAAGGAAATTGAACCAGGCTTATTTTGCCTTTCACGGCATCTATGGCCAGGATCCGGCAGCGGCCAGCCCGGTCTATCAGGACATGAAAATAATGCGTAAGGCCTTTCCCTCATTAGCGCAGTTTGTTGCCCAAGTATCAGCCATGACCGGTTATGCCCAGTTGGAGGATGCCGTCAGACTGCTTTCAAATGAGACTCTGCCTGTGCCACAGCCATAGATGCGCTGATCAGCGCGCCTCGATTCCATTTTGCTATACTTTATCGATTATGAATCCCACGGACATTTTTTCCGTTGTCCTTATTGCCTTCGGGTTATCTGCTGACTGTTTTGCAGTAGCGCTGGGCATCGGCGCGTCAGGCAAGCTGTTTTCCTGGAAACATATGCTCCGGGTAGCCCTGGCCTTCGGCATTTTCCAGATGGGCATGCCGCTGCTGGGCTGGCTTGCCGGGCAAACGGTCGTTCAGTTCATATCAAAGTACGATCATTGGGTGGCCTTTGCATTACTGGCCTTCGTGGGTATCAGGATGATACTGGAGTTTATTAAAGGCGAAACAGGCTCTGAGGCGGTGGACATCGGTAAATGGGCAACCCTGCTTACGCTGGCGCTTGCGACCAGCATCGATGCGCTGGCCGTGGGGTTGTCCTTCGCATTACTCAAAATTAATATAATCATTGCCGCCGCCATTATTGGCGCAGTGGCCTTCAGTATTACGGCCATCAGCTACTGGTTGGGACGGAGGGTGAGCGCCTGGATAGGCCGCTGGGCCTTATTGTTGGGAGCTATTATATTAATAGGAATAGGCTTGCGGATTCTTTTTACCCATATGGTTGAATAGATGAACAGGATTGACCTTAACTGGGACGACAGCGAGGTCCTGCCCGATAAAATCGGGCCCGACGTAGAATTTCTCTTCAACCGCATGACCCGGGCTACGATTGAAATGGTAGATCCTAAGCCGGCTGAGCGCATACTGGATGTAGGCTGTGGCAGGGCCATAGACATAGTCAATATGTCAGGGTCCGGCGCTGTTTTCATCGGGCTTGAACCTTCCTTTGTCATGCTATCGCACGCCAGGGAGACCATCAAGCTTGACGGGCAAAATACCTCCCTGTTGCAGGGGATAGGCGAGAGCATACCGGTCGTAGCGGGCTCCATTGATAAAATAGTCTGCAAAGGGGCGCTGGATCATTTTGCCGATGCTGAGAAAGCCATGCAGCAGATGGCACTGGCAGTCAAACCGGGCGGAAAGACTATTATTGCCATTGCCAATTTCGAGAGCCTGGGATTTAAAATCGGCAAGCTTATTTTCGCAATCAGGCAGCTGCTTAAAATCAAGAACCCTTACAAACGGTTGCCGTGGGAACCTCCGCCGGACCATACCGTCAAATTCGACTATAGATTGCTTACCGCCATGGCCAACCGCTATATGAGAGTGGAAAAAGTCACCGGTGTTTCCATGCTTTGCTGTGTGCCCGGCTGGGGCGACATGCTCTCTATGCTGCCGCGAAGGCTATGCAGGTTTCTACTGATAACGCTTGACGGCATCGCCCGCCTGCTGCCGGGCCTGAGCGATGTGATCG
>CAIYTC010000133.1 GCA_903929005.1 uncultured Dehalococcoidia bacterium
AGAACTGGCTGTTCATCCGCAACCTGGCAGGGTCGCAGACGGCCATGGCCAACCCCGATGACATGCACCTGCGCGATTATTTGAAATACCAGTCCATAGCCAAAGATATCCAGATGGACCTGGTTACCGGGTCGGTGGGGCAAATAGACGCGGGCATCGGTACCCTGGATATCGCCCTCCAGCTTGGAAACGTTATCACGGCTGCCGGAGGCGAGATTTGGACCGATGCGGCGGTTGAAGAGGTCGTCATCGTTGATAAGAAAGTCAAAGGCGTCAGGGTGAAAACCAAAAAGGGAATCGAGGTGCTCGATACCAACCTGGTTGTGTGCAATATTCCCCCCAGGCATGCTTTCAGCGTCATACCGGAGAGCAACTTCCCTGCTGACTTTGTCAAAGAGGTCAAAGAGAAATACTATATACCCGGACTGCTGACCGGTTTCTTCTACTCTACGCGCGATTTTGCCCGCGAGAAAGGCATAGACCCCCGGAGCTTCATATTCCTGTCGGGCGTCAGCAATAAAAAGGGACTGGAGAGCCTTGATTTCGTGATGGCCTCGTTCACGTGGTGGGTAAATCACGCCCCCAACGGGCTGAATAGCTTATTATTCTCAATCCCCCTCATAGACCACGAGATGAGCGTCAAGGCTATGGTCAGTGCCTGTATTGCTGAAGCCGAACGGTTCATGACGGACAATTTCCCCGGCTGGGAGAAAGACGTTAAATTCCGCTTCTGGACGGCGGGTTCCGAGGCCTACGGACACTGGCGGCCGATGGGCAAGGACAGGCCGGACAGCAAGTCCCCCTGGGTCGAAGGGCTGTACTTTGTGGGCGACCAGTACGGCGAGAAGGAATGGGGAGGCGGTGTCGACGGGGCTGCCCTATCAGGCGCCCTCTGCGCCGACGCCATCACCGGCAAGGATTACGAAAAACAGATCTTCCCGACCTATCACCGGTCTTCATGGTAATAATAGAAGACTTGTAAAAGGAAAGGGGCAGGCCCGGGCCTGCCCCTTTATTTGTGGTGGTTGATACCACTATTGTGCTGTTGCATGTTCGGGTGGCCGTACCTCGTGCAGCTTTATTGAGCCGGTTATACAATTCACGGCGCAAACCCCGCAGCCGTAACGTTTATCCGGGTTGACACGGGCTTTCATTTTCTTGTGTCCTGCTACCTTTGCCATGTCTATGGCGCCGAATGGACACTGCTCAACGCAATCCTGGCAACCGCTGCACGACTCAACATCTATCCTGGCTTCAAAGCGGCTTTTGGCTATACCTTTTTCAACGCCGCCGTAGGTAAGCCACGGATACATGAAAATATAGCAGTCCTGGCAGCACAGGATTGAATCTGCCTATATGGTCCTGATAACTGCCACTACCCTGCCCTGAATCTCGACATTAGCAGGATCAGTATAAATAGGTTTCATCTGGCTATTAGCCGGTTGAAGCTTGATACGGGTGCCTTTGACATAGAACCTTTTCAAGGTGATCTCCTCTTCCCTGACTAACCAGGCAGCCACCATGTCACCGTTATCAGCTTGCTGCACAGGTTCCATAAGCACGATATCCCCGTCGTCAATCAGGGCATCAATCATCGATAAGCCACTGACTCTTAAAGCAAATACCTCTTTTCCCTGTGTAATTTCAGCCGATAATTCAAGCGTATCAATCGCTTCGTTGTGCCACGATTCTGAATTAAAGACAGGTATCGGTGCGCCCGCGGAGATTATTCCCAGCAAAGGGACACGTATTGTGCTTTTTCTATCCGGCAACTGGATACTTCGAAACACCTTGGAATCCCTTTCAATCTGATGCTCGCTTTCAAGGACTTTCAGGTGATGTTGAACAACCGCCGTAGAACTGAGTTCGCAACCTTTCTGAATATCCCTCACCGTGGGGGAATAACCCCGATCGTCGTAGAATTCACGGATAAAGTCAATAATTTTTTGACGTGTAATACTTATCCCTGGCCTTCTCATAACATTTTACCTATTAAGTACATTTGTTCTTAACACAAGTGTACACAACAGGCACCAAATTTGTCAAGACGGGAAAAAAACACGGGGTAATTCACGTGTGCAACATGTCGCGAGGAGCCCGCAGGCGACGCGCCAATCTCAATATATTGCATCGTCCCTCCTCCTGCGTATGCTGAAGAACGGCAAACCTGGGACCCGGGATGTTGCGCATTGGCAAAGCATAGCTTTAGAGGTCAAGGGATTGCAGAGGGGTCATTGACAGCCGTACGATTAATGCATATTCTTATGGCCAATGCTAATGAAGGATGCTAACTGCCTGGTTGCGAATTGAAATGGGAATACCTGGTCAAAGTAAGGGGAAATGGCCTTAAGCTGATGGAGGGAACCGATGATGCTTGATATCAAGACACTGATGGTGCTGTACCTCATCATAAACATTATAAACACCGGGGCTATGGCATTTATCTGGAGCCAGAACCGGGGACGCTTTGCAGGCATCTCCTTCTGGCTGGTTGGGCTGGCACTGCAGGCAGCCGGGCCAGTATTGTTGATCCTGCGTGGCCTCATACCTGATCTCATATCCATGACGGGTTCCAATACCATAGTTCTGGCCGGTATAGTGATTATTTTTACGGGGTTGGAGCGCTTCACCGTGAAGCAGGGCCGGCAAATCCATAATTACGTTCTGCTGGCCGTTTTCATGGCTGTAAGCGCTTATTTCGTCGTGGTTCAACCAAATCTGATGGCGCGGGATATTGCTGTATCAGCGATGATAATGATCTATACCTTCCAGTGCAGCTGGCTCCTGCTGCGCAGGGTAGCCCCCGGCATGCGCCAGATAACCCGTCTCACAGGCATTGTCTTTGCAGGTTTCGCCGTACTCAACTTTGTTAGGATCATCCTGACCATAATTATCCCTGAGCAGAGCAACGATTTCTTTAACTCTGGAGCAGTGAATTCACTGGCCGTCACCGCATACATCGTGCTCAGTATCTGTCTCATCATCAGCCTGGCACTCATGGTGAGCCGGCGTTTGCTGGCTGACGTTAAAGCCCAGGAAGATAAATTCACCACGGCTTTCAATTCATCACCGTATGCACTTACCCTCACCAGGCCATCCGACGGCACAATCTTCGAAGTCAATGATGGCTTTATGAATATCACCGGGTATCGATATGCTGAAGTCATCGGGAAAACCACGCTTGATTTGCACCTGTGGGTC
>CAIYTC010000134.1 GCA_903929005.1 uncultured Dehalococcoidia bacterium
AGCAGCTATTTTGTGCGCCAGCTTGCGGGCCAGGCCGGCGTCGCGGAACTCATCAATGAACCTCATCAGGCAGTTATTCTACTTGAATAAGAACGCAACCTACAAACGCTGGTGAAGCGACGGGCCGGTTGCTACCCATAGCGTTCACCGCCAGTCGGCCAGCCCTGTATCCGTGCACCCGCTGCGCGTGATGCGCGTCTGGCCGCTGCCGTCGGCATTCATAATATAAATCTCGCCATTGTCGTTGCTGCAATCCCGTTTCGAGTAGAATACAATCTGGCTGCCGTCCGCTGACCAGGCGGGATATTTATTATCCACTATGCTCGTGATCAGGCGCTTGCGTTCGGTTCCGTCCGGATACATGGTAAATATCTCGAAATTGCCGTTTTCATTGGACTGGAAGGCGATTTTGTTGCCGTCGGGCGACCAGGAAGGGAAAGTATCAACCTGTGGGATGCTGGTAATTTTCACCTGGCTGCTGCCGTCGGCGCGCATAACGTAAATCTCAGCGTTGCCGTCGCGGTCGCTCTGGAAGGCGATCCTGTTGCCGTCCGGCGACCAGCAGGGCGCGGCATCGTTGGCGGTGTTGCTGGTAAGGCGTGTCTGATTGCTGCCGTCCGCATTCATCAGGTAAATCTGCTCGTTGCCGTCGCGGTCGGAGGTAAAGGCGATTTTCCGGCCGTCCGGCGCCCAGGCCGGCATAGCATTATTGCCGTTATCCCGGGTTAGCCTGGCCTGGTCGCTGCCATCGGCGTTCATTATGTATACCTCATAATCGCCGTCCCTGTCTGTGTAGAAGGCTATTTTACTGCCGTCTGGCGACCATTTGGGGAAGCGGTCGCCGCCCGTCGGGGTCTTGGTCAGGCGGATCCAGTTGCTGCCATCGGCATTGGACGTGTAAACCTGCGGTCCGCCCGGGTCATTGGTACCTGAAACGAATACGAGCTTCCCGCTGTTCAAGATTGGCCGGGCCGGCTTGGCAGCACTGCCCTGCGGCGGTGTCGCGGCGGTATTATTGTCGGCGGGCGCCGCGGCTGGAATGGTTATGATGGGAGACGGCTTGGGCACATCCGGCGGTGTGCCGGCGGGTGCTCCCGCCGGTTGGGACGCACAACTCGAGGCCAAGGCGCTAACCGCAATCAAAATAACAGCGCTTAAGGCGATCCATCTTTTATCAGGCATTTCTTAACTCCGTAGCTCGTCCGCTTCAACCATGCGTTCAAGCAGATCAAGGGTTTCCTGCGCCTCCGCCTCGTTGAGCACGTTTATAGCGTAGCCCGTATGCAGCAGGACGTAATCGCCCAACGCTGCCTCCGGTGTGAGGGCTAAGCTGACCCTGCGGCTAACCCCGCCGATATCGACATCGGCCTGGTCGCCTTCAATGCAGGTTATTTTTACCGGGACTGCAAGGCACATTTGATAAGAAGTATAGCCAAAAAATATCGCTTGAACAAGGGCAGTATTGCTTTGAAGCTCCCCATTAATTTAACTTGCCAGTCCGGCCTGAAATATGGATAATATGCGGTTTGATTAACCCGTCAAAAAAAGGAGGTATCATGCCCGGAGCATTATCAGGAGTCCGCGTGGTGGACTTCAGCCGAATGTACGCAGGCCCGTTTTGTTCAATGATTTTGAGGGAACTGGGGGCTGAGGTTATCAAGGTGGAGTTTCGGGAAAGCGGGGATGCCTGCCGGACGATTCCCCCCATTACCGAAGGCGGGGAGGGTTATACTTTTACCATACTTAATCGCGGTAAAAAGAGCATCACGCTTGAACTGAAAACCGCGGAGGGCAGACAGGTGGCGCGTGAGCTTATTGCCAAAGCCGACGTGCTGCTGGAGAACTTCTCCGCAGGCGTAATGGACAGGTTAGGATTGGGGTACAAGGATGTAAAAGAAAGTAACCCCGGGCTTATTTATGCTTCGCTTTCCGGCTTTGGCCAGACCGGGCCCAATGCCGGCAGGATGGCCTTTGACTCCATAGCACAGGCCATGGGCGGGTTGATGAGCGTGACCGGGTTCCCCGATAACCCGCCCACCAAGTGCGGGCCGGCCATTGCCGATTTAGGCGGCGGCGCCTTCACCGTTATCGCCATCATGGCTGCGCTGCAGCACAGGAATGCCAGCGGTGAGGGGCAGCGTGTGGATATCTCCCTGCAGGACTGCGTCTGGCTGCTCACGGCCGTTGAGACGCTGGCCCCCTATTTCCTATCCGGTCACTCAGCCCAAAGGATGGGCAATATGCATCCCAACATCGTCCCCTGGAACGTCTATCCTGCCAAAGACGGTTACGCCGTTATCTGCGTTGTAACTATAGGGCAATGGCAGAAGCTGGCCGGGCTAATGGGCAGGCCGGACCTGGTGCAGGACCCGGAAACGCTTCCGCTGGTTTCACGCGTACAGAAAAGGGCCGGGATTGACGGCGTAGTGGCTGAATGGGTAAAAAATAAAACTATGGCGGAATTGCAAAAGCTGATGGACGAGGCCGGGCTGCCCTTTGCGCCTGTGATGGATACAGCCGGGATCGTGGCTGACCCGCATATGAATAGCCGCCAGATGACGGTGGATGTGGAGCAGATGCTGTCGGGGACGCTCAAGATGCCCGGCACTGTATTCAAGCTTTCGGAAACTCCGGGCGACCCCTTCCCGGCGGCCCCCTTCCTGGGCGAGCACAACAGCGAGGTTTACGCGGAATTGCTGGGATACAGCGAGGAGAAAATAGCCAGTCTGATGGAGAAGGAAATCATTTAAACTGCTTTTGCAGCGATCACAGCCTGTCCCAAGGAGATACCTCCGTCGTTGCCGGGCACCTGGCTGTGGGTGAGCACTTTGAAGCCGGCTGCCTCAAGCTGCGCCACCGTCTTTGTCAGCAGCAGGCGGTTCTGGAAGCAGCCTCCGCTGAGCGCCACCGTATCCAGTCCTGTTGGCCCTTTTACCTTGAGGCAGACGTCTCTTGCCATGGCGGCAACAGTGTTATGAAACCTCATGCCGATGCTTGCAGCCGGGCAGCCCCTGAGCAGGTCATCGACAATGCCGGCCATAAGTTCGTGCAGCAGGATCAGGCTGTAATTTTCATCACCTGCCAGCGCAAAGGGATAGCAGCCGTCTTCACCATCCGCCTCGTAAGCTTTCATCTCCAGCTCGATGGCTGCCTGCGCCTCGTAATCAATAACCGGGCGTATCCCGGCCATAGCTGATACGGCGTCGAAAAGCCTGCCCATGCTGGAGGTCAGCGGCGCATTCAAGCCGGCCGCCACCTGCTTGCGCACCAGTTCCATTTCAACAGGGTCGATTTTATTGAGAAAGCCCGGCCTGCGGTCGATGGCATTCTCGCCCAGCAGGGCCAGCAGATAGCCCAGCGCCGTGCGGTAAGGTTTCCTGATGGCGATCGCGCCGCCGGGCAGCGGCAGGTACTCAAGCTGCCCTACCCGCTTAAAGCTTTTATAATCGGCAACCAGGAATTCCCCGCCCCAGATTTTCCCGTCCGTACCGTAGCCGGTGCCGTCGAAGGCCACGCCGATAACCGGCCCTGGCACAGCGTTGTCCGCCAGGCAGGAAGCTATATGGGCATGGTGGTGCTGGACGGCAACTGCCCTGATGCCGGATTTTTCCGCCCGCTCCAGGGCATATTGGCCGGACAGGTACCCGGGGTGCATATCGTAAGCTATGATTTCCGGCTGGATACGGAAGAGCTGTTGGTAAAGTTCCAGCGTCCTCTCGAAGTGCTGCAGGGTTGCCAGGTTTTCCATATCGCCGATATGCTGGCTGATGAAGGCGTGGTTATCCCGTGTCAGGCAGAAC
>CAIYTC010000135.1 GCA_903929005.1 uncultured Dehalococcoidia bacterium
ATAAAACCACCGATCTTGCCCCCTACCCATGACCAAAATTTGATATAGAGGTATATAAGAAAGATGAAAAACGCGATACCTATAAGGGCGTTCATGGAAAACCTCCTGCAAATAAACTGTACTGATAGCCGGACGCAGTTATGTCAAAAGGTGCGTCTATGCTGATGACGAAACTTATTTCCGCTTCTTCCGGCGGGACTTGGGCTTCTTGATAGGCGCCGGTTCTTTGGCCTTTCGCCAGCCGAGCGGGAAAAGCCACTTCAACTTATCCATGCAGGAGGTGCAGAGGGCCTTGCCCCACAGTTGGGGTGGTACATAGATGTCGACAATCTGCAGCGACCATATAAAAACATGCTTTTGAGTGCCGCAGTACCTGCATACAGGACTCAACCCGATCTCAATCAGGAACATCTCCCAACTCCGGGCGGCCTGCTTAATCTCAGCATGTTTGCTGTCCCATCCTTCCGGAAATAGCTCCCTCATGCGGTTATAGCACTCAAGGCAGAGCATCTCACCCTGGAACTGCGCGATGACGTATTTCTGCCATTCCTCGTCGGGGACATGGAACATCTCAGGCTCGAGAGCACCGCAACAGGTACACAAATTTGGAATGTATATTTGAGGTGTCCTGCCTTCCTCTGTTCCGAGTATTTTCCATTTTCGGCTAAGCCGGACATCCAGCTTTACGTATTTCTCCTGCAGTTTCCAGTAGGCCTTGTACTGCGCATCGGTGTGACACCATTCGGGAGGGCATTCGTCGAGGAAATCATCCTCGCTGTACGGAGAATCAAACAATGCCCGCCACTGTAAGATCAAGTCGCCGGTCAGTTCCAGCCATCTTTTCTCGTGCGCAGCCGTCAGGTAGGAGGGACGTCCGGCTTCTCCTGGCTTCATAGCCAGTTTCAGCATATCATCGTAGCAGTCACACATCATATCGCTGGCGCCGCAAAAGGGGCAGTCGTGATGTGAGCATCCCCACCAGTGCAGTTGCCCTTCCTTCGCTGGGCAGTGCGGGCAATCGGTTTTACCCGGGACCCTCTTTTCAATTTTTACAGGCATTTTCCCTCCAGTGCGGCAAGTGTCGTGCCGTGGTTAAATAGCGCTTCGACATTATCAGGATTCCTTTCCAGCGCCTCTTCAAGGAAGTACAGGGATTCCTTGAGCTTACCAATTTTGCCCATAGTCATGCCTATGTAGTTTAGGATCTCATCGCTGTCGGGCTTGAGCTCCAGGGCCCGCTCGTAGTGTTGCAGCGCCTCTCTGTAATACCCTTCCAGGTAGCAAAGGTAGCCGGCATTCATCCATGCCTCGGCGTTCTTTTCGTCGAATTTGACGCACTCGATGAAGCAGGGTTTGGCCTCTGCGTAACGGTACATTTTGAGCAAAAGGTTGCCCCTGTCGAACCAGGCCGGTGCAAACCGGGGGTTGAGCACCAGGGCGCGGTCAAAAGATGCCAGCGCATCGTCATCCCTGCCCAGGTGGGCCTGCGCGGTGCCCAGGCCGTGCCAGCCCATCCAGCTGGAACCGTCCAG
>CAIYTC010000136.1 GCA_903929005.1 uncultured Dehalococcoidia bacterium
ACTGTAGCCGGAAACCTCGGTTGTGATGGCCACCACCAAAGGACGCACGGCGGCAATAACACTGGTGAAATCTGCCAGAGTCATCATGGGAGTTGTCACCTGAGCAGTGGCAGTGACAGTTTTAGTTAGAGTAAGCCCTGTGCTGCCTGAAGCGCAGCCGCTCACCAGTGCCACAGCCACAATCGCTAATGGCAGCACCATCTTTTTGAGTTTGAACCATTTACCTCTCATTTGCATCCCCACTCCCATCACGAGAGGTTCCATCTGGTGTCGGAAATAACTCTTTATTGTTATTGTTGTCAACCAGATGCTGAAGCTCCCTCAATATTTCCATCCAGCATCTCCAAAATAATGTCGGCTTTAGCTGCTACATCGGTGCTATGAGTGGCTATGATCACCGTTTTCCCTTCGCTGGCCAGACTGCTGAGCAATTCTACTATACGCCTACCCGTCTTGGAATCGAGGTTTCCGGTGGGTTCATCAGCCAGAATGATAGGCGGGTCGTTGGCCAGCGCGCGGGCAATAGCGACTCTCTGCTGTTCGCCCCCGGATAGCTTGGCCGGCTTACGCACCTCGCGTGTTTTATCTAAGCCGACCTTTTCCAGCAATTCCCGTGCCCTGATTTCTCGATCGCGTGACTTAACTCCTGAGAGCTCCATGGGCAACATAACGTTCTCCAGCGCCGTCATGTTCGGAATCAAATAATACGACTGGAAAACAAACCCCACCTTCTTAAGACGATACTTAACCTCGTTACCGCCGTGAACATGTGAAACGTCTATTCCATCGACAACAATACTTCCGGAACTCGGTTTATCGAAGGCACCGATAAGGTTCAACAGCGTGGTCTTTCCACTTCCACTGGAACCCCTGATAGCAATCATACGCCCCCTGGGAATGCATAGGCTTACCCCATCCAGGGCTTTCACGATTGTGTCGGCCGATTTATAGTACCTTGATAGTTTTTCAGCTACTATGATGGGTTCTCCGCCGTTCATCTGTTTAACCTGTTCATTATTCATTGCGCAATACCTCCGCCGGCCTGACCCGTGCGATATACCAAACTGGTACAATACTGGCAATCAGAGCCAGCACCAAACCAACCCCGAGTGCTATCAGGAATATCTCGGGTGAAATGGCAACGTGAATGCCCCCGATTGTCCCACTGATGACGCGCATCCCTCCTCCGAACCCTCCCCCGAACCCTCCGCCTCCCACCGTTGTGGCACTGCTGGAAGTGAACATGTCAGCTACTTTCTGAGCGAAAATAAAGGTCAAACCGGTCCCCACAACAGCAGCCACCAGACTGACCAGTAGCGTTTCAAGCCCGAATTGAACGCCGATACGCCAGTTGGAAGCCCCTATAGCCTTTAAGATACCTATTTCACGCACGCGCTGCCGCACAACCAGCAATACGGCCAGCAGGATTACCGCCGCAGCTACGATGAAAGACACGACCATGCCTGTCTGGCTGGAACTGGCGGCATTGGTCACCGAGGACCCAATGCGGTTATACTCGCTGGTGGCTGTCACCACGTCGGCCGTATTTGCGTCGAATACCGTCCTGATTTCACTTACTACGGTATCAACATTGCTGACATCATCCGCGGAAACGGTCACCGAGG
>CAIYTC010000137.1 GCA_903929005.1 uncultured Dehalococcoidia bacterium
ACCGTTATACATGCTACTAACAGGCTATTTACAATGCTGTGGCCGCATATATAATATAAAGTGTACGAAATCGAAAGGGGCTGAAGGTCGATGCAGCTCAATTTGAAAGTCAAATATGGAGGTTTAATAATGAAATTTTTGAAATCCGGACAAAAAGGCTTTACGCTGATCGAGTTACTGGTGGTCATTGCTATCCTGGGCACCCTGGCAGCGGTTGTCGTCCTAAACGTTACCAGGTTCATGGGCTCTGGCAGAGATCAAGCAGCCGCTACCGAGCGGCACAATGTTCAGACTGCTGTAGTAGCATACATGTATGAGCATCCCAGCCTATCGGCAGACGGTACTTACGATGCGGGTACCGCCGGCGGCATACTGGCACCGTCTTTGCTGACCCCCCTTAACTGCACATACGTTGTCACCAGCGGTGCGGTAGCTGCCCCTGTCATGACAACCTGCCTAAAATAGTGATGTCCATTCAGATCACAGAGGGGCGTGAAATATATTTCACGCCCCTCTTCTTTTATCAATGATTCAAGTTTCAGTGATTGCCCGCCCTCAGCGTCTTGTTGACATCCTCGGCATCCTGGCAGAAGGCGAAGACATAGTCCTTCGTAATGATACCCCGCCTGTAGAGGTCAATCAGCGCGTCATCCAGCGTCTTCATGCCGGCATTTGAATTGGTGCGTATGGTATTGGGGATAAGGAAGGGCTTGCCCTCGCGTATCAGGTTCTTCACCGCCGAGTTGGCCAGCATTATCTCCACCGCCGCCACCCTGCCGCCGCTGATGCGCGGCACCAGCACCTGGCTGAAAACGGCGATCAGCGTGGAGGCCAGCCGTGACTGTGCCATCACCCGCTCGTGCGGGGGAAACAGGTCCACTATCCTCTCCACCGATTGCGCCGCGCTGGGCGCATGGCCGGTGGAAAGCACAAGGTGGCCGGTCTCGGCCACGGAAAGCACAGCAGAAGCGGTTTCAAGGTCTCTCATCTCGCCCACTAATATCACGTCCGGGTCCTGCCGCAGCACGTATTTCAAAGCATTTAGAAATGAATGGGTATCACTGTCAAGTTCCCTTTGTGAAAAAGCACACTTCTTATTCTGATGCACGTACTCGACCGGGTCCTCGATGGTCACCACGTACCTTTTATGGGTAGTATTCAGGTGGTTGAGCATGGCTGCAATAGAGGTACTTTTACCCGAACCCGTGGGTCCGGTCACCAATATCAGCCCTCGTGGCCGTGTAATCAGCTCTTTGATGATCTCCGGCAGGCCCAAATCCTCCGCGGTTGGTATAGTTTTGGCCAGCAGGCGGATAGCCAGGCTGATGGAACCCTGCTGCAAGCAGGCATTGCACCTGCCGCGCCCGCCGCTTTGCAGGGTATAGGCGAAATCGACTTCCAGGTCGCGTTTAAAGATCTCTTTTTGGCGCTGGTTGGCGACCTCGTTGAAAAGGGCCTCGATGTCCTCACGCTGCAGCACCGGCCAGTTCTCGGCAGGCCTGAGTTCGCCGTCAATGCGGAACATGGGCGGCACGCCCACTATCAGGTGCAGGTCCGAGGCCCTGCTCTCAGCCGCCAGGTTTAAAAGTTCATCTATCTTCATAATCCTACCCTGTAAAATCCATTGATGTGGTCCCCTGTGCCGCTCAGTTGGTGGTTAAAGTCATCTTAAAAATGACTTCGATGAAGCTGCTTTTATCCACGGAGGTTATCATCACCAGCTTGAATATGCCCTCGTCCCTCAGGTCACGGGCGTAGTTCAGCAGTATCTCCTCGCTGGGTGCCGAGCCCTCTACAACAATTTTACCGCTGCTAACGGTAAGACTGGTTAAATACATGCTGCCCGGCAGCGGCGCTATCACCTCGCCGATATCCCGGTTAACCGATCCCCGGCTCTCCGCCACGGCCTTGATCGGGCCGCTGTAGGTGTCCATCAACAGTTTATAATCGGCCAGCTCTTTGGCATCCTTCTCATTTCCTTCGCGGTATAGCTTCTGTGTATCGCTCAACAGCCTGGTCTTCTCATTCATCTGTAGCTGGAGCTTAACCGTTTCAGCTTCCGCCGCGCCGTTAATGGCCCACATACCCAGGGCCGCTGCCGCGCAAACTACCAGTGTCACCAGGGACACTATGTTAAAGCCGGGGCGTCCTGCCTGCTTGTGTGCCGCTGCGGCCTGCGGTATCACATTGATATCCACCCTGGTCAGCCTGTTGATGGTGCGCAGCGCCAGGCCGGTATTGGCGGTAAAGATACTTTCATCCTGGCTCCCGGGATACATCAAAAGCACGGGGGCAGGCTTAACCGCGTATCCCAGCATATTAGAGAGTATTTCACGATAATATCCGCTCAGTATGCAGGTCGCCTGGTTATTCAGCGGGCTATTGGGATGCCCCGAGTTGTAGAAATTAACGGTCCTCTCCACCTCCTCTTTGGCCGTAGCCGCCTTATCGCCTTCATTCATCATCGAACCCGGGAAGGGCAGGCTGCGTATCAGCTCGGGCAGCCCGTCATTTATGATAGTGAGGTCAAAGCCGGCCGGCTGCACATTCAGCACGATAGCCGTCTTTTCATCTATCACCCTGGCAACCGCCAGGGGTTTGAGTTCCAGGTATTTCGGCTGCAGCCCGCCCAATTTAAGCGTTTCTATGATCGAATTGACGTTATC
>CAIYTC010000138.1 GCA_903929005.1 uncultured Dehalococcoidia bacterium
CTGGCCCGGGTCCATGAGTACATTGAATTTCGCCTAAGGTCACCGGCTGATTAAAGGTCCCGCCTCTTGACGCCGGGTTGCAGTAAATATAAACTTAGCGCAAACGCAATTTGGGAGGTGCCTGTATGCCCGGTGGGAAAAAGCAACACGGCTGGCGGAACGCGATCATCATTGCGGTTGTCATCCTCGTGGTGATAATCACACCTCTCTCGCTTTACGCGTCGGCCGATATTGAGAAAAAAGACCTCGACGATACGGCACGTAATCAACAGGGCGGTTCCTATATCAAACTCCCTGACGGCGTGACCCACTATGAGCTGACAGGCCCTGAAACAGGGCAGGTGGTAGTGCTGATGCATGGCTTCAGTATACCCATGTACGGCTGGGACGCCCAGGTTGAACCACTTATGCAAGCCGGATTCCGTGTCCTGCGCTACGACATGTTTGGCAAAGGTTACTCTGACAGGCCCGAAACCAATTACGACCAGGCGCTTTTCCGCAAGCAGCTTATAAACCTGTTGGACGGCCTCAAAATCCAAGGGCCTGTCGATCTGGTAGGGCTCTCGGTCGGTGGAGGATTAGCAGTAGATTTCACGGCAAATTTCCCCGACCGCGTGAACAAACTGGCCCTGGTCGACCCCGTGATAACCACTTCGGCAAAATACGACTCGCTGATGAAACTCCTTGGACCGCCGGTAATGGGTGAATTCCTCATGCGCTTGGTCGCCACAAACATACTCGCCGGCCGCGCCGCTGACCTGATGAAGAAATCACCCAGGGCAGCCGAGTATGACAAACTTTTCAGAGACCAGACTCATTTCAAAGGATTCGAACGGGCCACAATCTCGATGATCCGGGGAGATGCAATCAAAGATTACCGTGCCGATTATTTGACCGTCGGCAAACAAAACAGACCCATTATGTTGATCTGGTGCACACTGGACGAGGACATTACTCCTCCGATGGTGGAGGAGATAAGAAAATCAATGCCCAACCTTGATTTCAAGCAGCTGGATGGTATAGGCCACGACCCGCAGGTTGAAGTGCCGGATACGGTCAACAGCCTGGTTATCGATTTCCTCAAGCAGCAATAATTAAAAGGAGTGTGAAAAATGCCGGAGAAGAAAATCAAGTGCCTGAGCAATGAATGGGCGGACGAAGTTATGAAGCGCTGCAAGAAGACGCTCACGCCTGAGAAGATGAAGCATATCACTTCCTCGATGCTGACCATCAACACCAAATGCCCCGACGGCAAGACCCGTGCTGTCTTCTACAAGCTGGTGGACGGCGCAGTCGCATCGGTCTCTATCGTGGAGGGTACGCTGCCCAAAGCCGAGTTCACCATCACCGCGGACTACGACATGTTCGCCAAGATATCCCGCTCGGAAGTTAAGGCTCGTTCAGCCTTGATGTCCGGTAAAATGGTGCTGAAGGGCAACCTGGTCAAGGCCCTTACATTGTCACCGACCGTCGACCGCCTCAACGAGGTCATTGCCACTATACCGGCCGATTATTAATCTTGAGGAGGATAATCAAAATGCCCGTTAAGAAGCTTACTAAAGACGATCCATATTTCATAGATAACCCCAAAAGGGTCAAGGCCGTGCAGAAGGAAATGGCCAGGCTGGGTATCGATGTTTACCTGGGTTCGCGACTGCGCACCATGTCCTGGATATTAGACGCTTTCTGCCCCTGGCGCAGCTTCGTGGTCATCCCGCCCAGCGGGCTGCCCACCGCAGTCACCTTCGTAATAGATGCCGCCCGCGTGGAGGATGAATCATGGCTGGACCAGGACCACGTGCTCGGATACGGACCGATGGGAGGCCAGGACCAGGTAGCCCTGCTTACTATGCTGATAAAGCCCTATCTGAAAGGAGGAAAGGGTGTA
>CAIYTC010000139.1 GCA_903929005.1 uncultured Dehalococcoidia bacterium
GTCAATGCATCCGTCTACGCCTTCTTTAAGCACGATCCCATCCGCAAACTGGCTGCGGAACTTGGGCGGGATAGATACCCTGCCCTTGGAATCGATTTTGTATTCGTACTCGCCGGAAAACATACTATTTTCGAACCCCCATAATCCTTAAAACCCCGTTTTAGCTTTGACCTTCCTGTTTTACGTTATTAATTTAATCAACAAATGATTATCTATTTTCCATTTTAGGCCAAAATTTACCACAATCTCCCACTCCTTGTCAATACCTTTAGACAAGAAAATGTAAAATTGGTCTTTTTGACCCAGATTTTGTTTACAATATGGTGCTTTTATGCTATCATTTCGCATACGTTTTAAAGTTGGCTGAAGCTACTGTAGCTTTAAATGCTAAAGAAGATGGAAAGTGAAGGCCATGAAAACTTATCACAAAATATTTGACTTTATGACGTAGCTGAGCCAACTGAAGAACTGTGGTCAGTGAATATCTGTTGGCCAATGGTTGGTTGATATGGCATTTACCTTGGGTATACTGACAGTAAGTGATAAAGGCTCACGTGGTGAGAGAATAGATGAAAGCGGCAAGGTGATAAAACAAATTCTTGCCGCTCTTGATGTGCGTGTGTTAAAATACGAAGTTGTTCCTGATGAGAAAGAGATTATCTCTGCAAAGCTGGTAGAGTGGGTGGACAGGGACAAGATCGATCTCATCGTTACTACCGGTGGCACGGGGCTGACGCCGCGTGATGTAACGCCTGAAGCGACCCTCGCGATTATCGATAAAGAGGTGCCGGGTTTTGCTGAGGCTATGAGAGCCGAGAGTCTGAAGAAGACCCCTATGGCGGTGCTGAGCAGGGCTGTCAGCGGAATCAGGAAAAGAAGCTTAATAATAAATCTCCCCGGCAGCCCAAAGGCTGTTCGTGAGTGTCTTGAAGTAATTTCTCCGGCATTCAGTCATGCTGTTGAGACGTTAAGAGGCCAGTCGGGAGATTGCGCGGATAAATCGCATAAATAATAATAATGAGAAGGGTTGGGGAGAGAGGATATAATGCATATACATATCTTGACTCTTTTCCCCAATATGTTTACGGGACCTTTCAATGAAAGTATAATTAAGCGGGCGGTTGAGCGGGGGCTGGTTGACATATCGATATATAATATCAGGGACTGTACTTCGGATAAGCATCATATAGTGGATGATTATCCGTATGGCGGCGGACCTGGGATGGTGCTCAAGCCGGAACCGGTATTCGAGACGGTGGAAATGGTGAGGGGGGAGAGGGATATCCCGGTGATCTTGCTCACGCCTCAGGGGCGTTTGTTCAATCAGCAGATTGCTGCTGATATCGCGGGTTACGAAGAGTTTATACTTATCTGTGGTCACTACGAGGGTGTGGACGAGCGTGTGCGGGAGCATCTGGCCACGGATGAGATAAGCATAGGGGATTATGTACTGAGCGGCGGAGAGCTTGCTGCAATGGTTGTGGTGGATGCAGTGGTGCGTCAGATACCCGGGGTCTTGGGCTCTGACGAGTCGGTGGGGGAGGATTCGCATGCCACGGGGCTGTTAGAATATCCTCAGTACACCAGGCCGCAGGACTTTAAAGGTTGGGAGGTACCGGAGGTTTTACTGTCAGGAAATCATGCTGAAGTCGCCCGATGGCGCAGGGAGCAGTCGCTGCGGAGAACATCAAAGAGGCGTCCCGAGTTGCTGGATCGGGCGATATTAAGTGATAAAGATAGAGTATTCTTGGCTCGTATAAAAAGTGAGGAATGATGATGGATACGCTTATCAAAGTTGAACCGAATGCCAATATCCCGGCGCTAAGCCCCGGTGATACGGTAAAGGTGAGCATCAAGATCGTAGAGGGTGAACGAGTACGAAATCAGATGTTCCAGGGTATAGTGATCAAAGTGAAGAAGGGCGGTGCCAATTCCAGTTTTACCGTCAGGCGTGTCGCCTATGGAGTTGGTGTCGAAAGGACATTCTTCTTTACTTCACCATCGGTCGATAAAGTTGAGGTCTTGAGGCACGGTAAGGTAAGGCGTGCCAAGCTTTATTATCTTCGTGGGCTTACTGCAAAGAAGGCGCGCATCGCTGAGAAAAGGCCGAAGGAAGCTCAAGCCGAGCACGCCGAGCAGTAAAATATCTACTGATTGGCATTAGGGGATGCATTACGCCGAAGTAGTGGTCAATTCCCCTGGGGCACAGCGCAGGACATTCTGTTACGCTGTGCCTTCTAATATGTCCTTAGAGGTTGGCCA
>CAIYTC010000140.1 GCA_903929005.1 uncultured Dehalococcoidia bacterium
CGCTGCAAAAGCAGCGGATATATTGGGGTTGGTTACAAATACCCGGTCCCTTACTTCAATCAAATCGATGTTAGCGCATGGCAACTGATTATAGACAAATGATACCCGGTTGTCCCGTAGAAAAGCCGAATCCCGGCACCCGCTTTCGAGGACCTTGTAGATTACATCATCAACCGGTTCCTGAGTTAACCAGATCCGGTGCAGCACTTTTTTACCGGTAACGGCAGTAAAGGCGGTGGCTTTCCAGGGATCCAGCAGGGCCATAGTATATTCCGCCCCGATATTTTCTTTTATCCACACAAAGGCCTGGTAGTCTTCATCATCTATTATGCGGTAAAAGGACGCATTAAGACGGGTGGGGACGGCAATAGTCAAGATCAGGAGTCCTGAGATTACACAGGCAATATGGCCGGCCTGTCTGAACAGGTTTGACCTGTGTCCGTGGACAAATTTAGCCGGTAGGCGGAGCGTCCTGAGCCAGAATAACCCGGCGCCGGCAAATATGCCCAGGATTAATAGCATGGTCGTCAATCCGCGATCGTATACTCCTGATAACCCGTAATGGAATACGCTGAAAACCAGCATAATAGCCAGAAGAAAAGCTAAGCCGAGTACCAGGCCGAGGTTTTTCCTGCCTCCCCGCAGTATTAATACGATACTTCCCATAAAGCTGAATATGAGCGGCAGCAGGCCATACTTTCCCAGCAGGTCGGGCAGCTCAATATATTGAGATAAATACTGTGGAGTAAGAAGTTGCCCGGCATTCTGCACAAGCAGCTTGAATATCCAGGGGAAGGGCAGGATGAAGGGCAGCAGCAAGGCTGCCACTATGCCGATACTATGCCATGTGTCGCTTCTAATATTTATCAGCGCATAGGGCAGCAGGATGATGCACAGGATTATGGCAGTGGTGGCATGCGATAGCAGCAAAAAACAGGTGAAGAGAAATATCAGCAAATAGGACGCCCGGGACTTTATATTGAAAGTCAGGAAAAGGGACAGCGGAATAAAAAGCAGGGCCAGCGCCATGGGAACCATGAAGGCGGGACCCAGCAATCCACCCGTGGTGGGAATGACGCAGGTGAAAAAGGCAGCCTCCGGGCCGTAGCCCTGCCGGTTGGCCAGGATATACACCGCAAGCACGGTGAACATGAAAATAACAGCAGGAAAATACCTGAACAGGCCTATCCAGGGGATGCCACTGACCTGTTGAAAGATAGCCCAGAAGATATGGAAGCCGACCCAGAGATTGCTGCCAACCCCCACCTCCCCCAGTCCGGTAAAGGGGTCGGGGAAGGTGATGGCGCCCGTCTGCGCTACGGTCTCGGCATAAGCCATGTGCATCCATTCATCCCCGTGAAAAGGGTAGGCGTAGCCCATGTGGGGAATGAAAGCCATGTAAATGGCCAGCAGCAGGATGAACACAAGAAGCACCGAATTACGCATTTATATAAACCGCCGGCAGACGCCTATGGGGACATTTTACCACCATTGATATAAAATGCGCGTAGCCACCAAATAATAGATCATTGAGGCATGGTGAACTATTGTAAGGTAAAATGACCTTGCACCGGTTATCCATATATGTTACACTGCCCTTCACAGGGAGGATTACCGTGGTTAATAATTATAAGAAAAGCATCTCCTGGCGCTTTATTTTCGCCTTTCTCTTTTCAGTTGCCCTGATGGCCCTTGTTTTCTTTGCATCACCCGCATATACTCCATCCGGGGTATCCGGTGCTTACGCTAACAATGACAGCGCAACCGGATCGGGCGAACCTATCCTGTCCAAAGGCACCTGGTTCATGTATAACGAGTACACCGGAGACCCCGGTTCCTTTGAAATCCAGGCCGGTAACCCCAAAAACGGAGAGAACATCATCGGATCATACGAGGTTACGCACAACGTTGATGGTACTTACACGGTCACCTATGATATGGACCCGGGCGTCAAGGTGGATGACGCGCAGTTGGCCATCAGTGCTTCCCAGAATTTCACTGCCAAGCCTGGTCAGGACGACAATCAGGACTACGGAAAGCCCTTCTCTGACCCTTCCGGCACCGGTACTTTCTACATCTTCGCGCACTTTTCAGTAGAGTACTAAGGGTTGCAATACAGCAGGTATTTACTGATTGACCTTTCACCTTATTATGGCCTTCCGGCCGGCGCCAAAGTGAAAATTGTTGACAGGCTTTTATCCGGTTGTTATAATCATAATAGAACAGGGAAATAATGAAGGTCCATCGAAAGTGGGAGTGAATTAATTATTTGCCGTATTGATAGCCGGAAGAAACGGAGGCAAGGTAATGTTAAAATTGGATTTTAAGCAATGGTCGGTCAGGGTTGTATTGGCGGTGTTAACGACCCTGGTTTTAACTGTCGCAGTATATGGAGTCGCACCCATCTACGGCGTGAATATTACACCGCAATCCACCACCGGGTTTTCCAATATAGGGGGATCGTTCGGGCAACTGGTTCCCACGCACAATACCTATAGCGGCGGATAAAATCAGTTATATCGTAACATCATTTGGGTATTGACAGGTTTTGTTGTTTCACTCGAGTGAATGTTCAGGCGATTCCAGTTCAGTCCCCGGCAGCGTGGTTTTCAGCCGGCGCCGGGGGATTTCGGTCAGGATAAATTTTCAGGGAAGGGAGGTGTATTCATGCGCATCCGGTTAGAATTGATATTGATCGCCGCCATACTTTTGACCACCCTCTCCTGCGCGTCAAAATCGGCGGCCGACCAGATGTGGATGGGAGACGCCGCCATGAAACAGGGCGACTGGGATCAGGCCGTTGCGAATTATCAAAAGGCCCTGGCCATAAACCCCTCCATGCCCGACCTTAACCCGCGGCTGGCCACGGCCTATAATAACCGCGGCAAGTCCCTCATAGAAAGTAAAGACTATAAGCCGGCCCTGGATGACCTGAATAAAGCGGCAAACCTCAACCCCCTGCTGGCGGAAGCATATAACAACCGCGCCTGGGCCTATAACGGCACCGGCGATTATGCGGCTGCCATAGCTGATTTAAATAAGGCGCTGGAACTTAAATACGATCCGGCAGCCATACAAAAAGGCCTGGCCATGGTATACAATAACCAGGGCAGGGCATTGGTTATTAAGCAGCTTTACGACGAAGCCATCCAGTCACTTAACTACGCCGTTAACCTCGATCCCAACCTGGCCGACGCCTACAGCAACCGCGGCTGGGCGCTGGATAAAATGCGCGACTGGGACCAGGCTATTGTTGATCTGAACCGGGCCATACGCCTTGACCCCAAATTGGCCTTCGCCTATAACAACCGGGGCTGGGCCTACTATGAAAAGAACCTGTATGATTCGGCTCTGCCCGACCTCAATAAGGCCATTGAACTGGACCCCGGGATGACCGAGGCCTATATGAACCGCGGCATCCTCTACTTCCTCTCCGATAAAAAAGACCTGGCGGCAGCCGATTTTAGGAAGGTACCTGAGCTGACCACCGACCCGGTCATCGTTGAGCAGGCTAAGAAGAACCTCGCTATAGCTACGGACGGCAGCGGCTACATTCTGGAGCGCTGAGGGGCTAAAAGCTATTTACCGGCCACCGGACTACCTGTGTGAATACCCCTTCTCCTGCATATAATCCACCAGCGCAGCCTGCCATGGCCGCATGCCATCCCAACCCACTAACCTCGCCTGGCAGTTGTCAAGCACTGAGTAGCGCGGACGCCTGGCCTTTTGCGGGTATTCTTCTGATTTAATGGCAATGACAGGCGTTGTTATTCCCGCAAGGCGCAGGATTTCAACCGCAAATTCATGCCACGAACAGGCGCCGCTATTGGTGATATGAAATATGCCGAATAACCCGGTGGGCATGATTGTCACGATCCTTTCAGCTAAATCCCGCGTGCCGGTGGGAGAGAAAACCTGGTCATTGACCACCCGCACTTCAGGCCTTTCTTTGCCCAGGCGCAGTATCGTCTCAATGAAGTTGCCGCCCTTGCCCAGAGCGCCCGCCGTGCCAAAGAGCCCCGATGACCTGACGATGAAGTGCCGCTTGCACAGGTGGCGCACCAATGTTTCTCCCGCCAGCTTGGATTTACCATAGGTATTGCAGGGGATGGGATGATCAAATTCGGTGTAGGGGACGCCGCGGGGACTATCTTCACCGCCAAAAATGTAGTCCGTGCTGATGTGGACTAAACGTGCCCCCGTCTTTTCTGCCGCTACAGCCACATTGCGGGCACCCAATGCGTTGACTTTAAAGGCCAGATCTACCTCGTCTTCGCAATCGTCAACCCGGACGTAAGCCGCGGTATTGATAATTACCTCCGGGCGGTAAGACAGGCATCGCTTTTCGAGGAAATTGTAGTCCGTTATGTCCCCATCATCGAGGGTAAGCGGTAATACCCGGTGACTTTTCAGTGCCCTGCACAGATCCGTGCCGAGTTGCCCATCAGCGCCGGTGATGATGAC
>CAIYTC010000141.1 GCA_903929005.1 uncultured Dehalococcoidia bacterium
GGGCGGGGCCCATCCATTGGCAGCAAATGCTGCTTTCCTGGTCAACGCGTTGCGCCCCAACCTCAAATTTGCCAGCATCATCGGCTCCTTTGGTTGGGGAGGCCGCACGATAGAACAGCTTAGCGGTATGCTAAGCAATTTAAAACTGGAGATTATTGAACCTGTCTATATTAAAGGCAGCCCTAAAGAAGAAGATTTCGAGTCTCTGGATAAACTGGCCGATGCCATTGCTCACAAGCACCGCGATCAGGGCTTTAAATAATGATAAACAGGAGGGAATGCTATGACTTATTGGATGTGTGACAAATGCAGCTTCGTAATCGAGACAGCAAAACCGCCTGACCCGTGCCCGGGTTGCCATATGAAGTGCGGATTCAACGATGTTACCTGCTATACTCCCGATTGCGGTGGTATCGGCACACTGGATTCGAGACTGGTCGCTGAACGCGTTATGAAAAAGGAGAAGCCGGGCAAAGTAATGCACTTCAGCGACATTGTAAAAGGCCAGACTTCCGAGGGAAAGGAGAAACATATTCCCGGCATCGAAACGATGAGGGGCCAGGGTAAAATAGGCAAGGACCTGGTCGAGATTGTCGTAGGCAGGGAAATTCCCCATCCGAATACACTGGAACATTACATCGTCTGGATACAGGCCTTCGGCGTCAAGAAAGATGGCCATGTAGTGGACCTGGGCAGAGAGGCCTTCAAGCCCGGGATAGGGAAACCCGTCTATGCCTTTGAGATCAATTTATCCGATTTCAAGCACCTCTTTTCCTTTGCGTATTGCACTTTGCACGGGGTCTGGGAACAGCACCTGGAAATTTGATGCCCGCGCCTGATAAAGTTAACAAATCAATCTTCCCGGTCAGCGGCATGAGCTGCGCCTCATGTGTTTCCAGGGTAGAGAAAGCACTGCTTGATGTGCACGGCGTTGTCTCGGTTAACGTCAACCTCGCCTCGGAAAAAGCCACCGTTGAATACACGGCTGATACGGATCCCGCTGAGCTTCGCCGCGCCGTGGCGGACGCCGGCTATGCAACCGGTGAGGAAAGCGCCGAGACCGATGAGATATCAATTTCCGCGCAACGCGAGATCAACGGCCTCAAATACAGGTTCATTTTTTCCCTGTGTGTGGCCGTTACGATTATGGCCCTCGGTATGATCACCGCCTTTGACTTCCCGTTTAAACCGTATCTCCTCTGGGCGTTGGCTACGCCTGTGCAGTTCTGGGCAGGCCTGCGTTTTTATAGAGGAGCCTGGGGTGCCCTCAAGCACAAGACAACCGATATGAATACGCTCATAGCAGTTGGGACTTCAGCTGCTTACCTGTACAGCGTATCAGTAGTGCTGTTCCCCCAATTTTTCATGGAGGCCGGCATCGGGCATGGATTGTATTTCGATACATCGGCCATGATTATTGCGCTCATATTAATGGGCCGGTTTCTTGAGTCCCGCGCCAAGGGGCAGACCTCCGAGGCCATCAAGAAACTGATAGGACTGCGGCCTAAAAAGGCTACCGTGGTGCGTGACGGCGCGGTAATAGATATCGCCATCGAGGACGTTGTAACAGGCGACATAGTGCTTTTACGGCCGGGTGAAAAGATACCGGTGGACGGCATAGTGACCGAGGGGTACTCCACCGTTGATGAATCCATGCTAACCGGTGAAAGCATGCCGGTTGAGAAGAAAACCGGCGATAGCGTCACAGGCGCAACCATAAACAAAACCGGGAGCTTCCAATTCCGTGCGACACGTGTCGGCAAGGATACGGTACTATCACAGATTATCAGGCTGGTCGATGAAGCCCAGGGGAGTAAAGCACCTATACAACGGCTGGCCGACATTATAGCCGGCTATTTTGTCCCCATAGTTATCTGCATCGCCGTCGTAACCTTTGTGATCTGGTTGATATTGGGTCCCCAGTCCTCTTTCACTTACGCACTGCTCAATTTTGTAGCCGTCCTGATCATTGCCTGCCCGTGTGCGCTGGGACTGGCCACGCCAACCGCCATCATTGTCGGCACCGGCAAGGGCGCGGAGTATGGAGTACTGATCAAGAACGGGGAGGCGCTGGAAAGAGCGCACAAAGTTGATACTATATTATTAGACAAAACCGGCACCCTCACCGTTGGCCAACCTGTGGTGACTGACCTGTTCCCTGTTCCACCATTTTCTGAAGATGAGGTATTAAGCCTGGCTGCCTCTGCAGAACAGAACTCCGAGCATCCGCTGGCCAGGGCTATTACACGGATGGCTGAGGAGAGACACTCGAAATTGATTAAGGTCGCCGAGTTTAACGCTCTGCCGGGCTTCGGGATCAGCGCTATGGCAGATGGCCATGATGTGTTACTCGGCAATGACACCATGATGCAGGATAATGGGATAAATGTCAGTGAAGTTCAGGTTGAAGTTGAAGGATTCCGGGATGTTGGGAAGACGGTGCTTTTTCTCAGCGTTGATAAGAAAATTGCCGGGCTCTTTGCCGTAGCCGATACGCTGAAACCCGACGCCCTGCAAGCGGTAAATTCCTTGAAGTCCATGCACCTGGACGTGGTGATGGTAACCGGCGATAACCGGAGGTCGGCTGACTACATCGCGCGAAAAGCAGGAATAGATAAGGTGATTGCCGGCGTCTTGCCGGATAATAAAGCCCGTGAAGTGAAATCACTTCAGGATAAAGGGCACATAGTGGCTATGGTCGGAGACGGGATAAACGACGCCCCGGCGCTGGCCCAGGCAGATATCGGGATAGCAATAGGCACGGGAACCGATATCGCCATTGAGACTGGCGACATCACCCTGATGCGCGGAGACATGGGCGGTATAGTCACAGCGATTGCTCTCAGCAAACGCACCATGACAACCATCAAGCAAAATCTCTTCTGGGCCTTCGCCTATAACGTACTTTTGATCCCCGTAGCCGCGGGCATCCTGTATCCAATTTTTATCAGGACGGGCGTCCCTGCTTCCCTGCAATTCATTTTTGGCCAGTACGGGTTCCTCAATCCCATGCTGGCTGCCCTCGCCATGGCGGCAAGCTCGGTTACCGTTGTCAGTAACTCCCTGCGTTTAAAAGCTTTTAAACCAGCTACAAATACTAATACTAATCGAAGGAGGGTGAGTTGAAAAAATCCAGGATTATTGAGCTGCTTAACCAGGATATAGAAGGCGAACACGCTGCCATTATCCAGTATCTTGTGCATGTCTATGCCATGGGTGAGGGAGAAATGGCCTGCGAGATAGAGGCCATAGCACGTGAGGAGATGCGGCATCTCGACTGGCTAGCCGAAGCTGTAACAAAATTAGGCGGCATCCCCAGCTTTACACGCGGTGAAATGCGCACAGCCGGCAAGACGGTGACAGGCTGGATGAAAAATGATGTCCTGGCGGAAGAAGACGCCATTAAAATGTACCAGGAGCATATTAAGGCCATTGATAAAGCCCATATCAGGCTGCTGCTGGAGCGCATCCTTTCAGACGAGCAGTCACATCTTGGCGATTTCAAACATTTCACCAGCAAGGCTGGCAAAGAAGGCCTGAAGGATATCAGCGGAGAGCGCAAAGATAAAACCACCAGAGTGCTGAACTGGGGGATAGAGCACGAATACACGGTCGTCCTTCAGTACCTGCTGCACTCTTATCTGGCGCCCAACGACGAGATGAAAGAGGAGATGCAGGACCAGGCTGTTAACGAGATGCAGCATCTCGGCTGGCTGGCGGAAAAAATGGTCAGCAAGGGCGGCCATCCCAAAATCGAACACAGCCGGATCGACCGTTCCAGGAAGGCTTCTTCTATGCTCACTGCTGACATTAAAATTGAGAAGCAGGTGGCCGCTGTATATGCTAAGGCCGCTAAAGAAACCGACGATCCCAAGCTGAAGAAATTGCTCACCAGGATCCGTGACCACGAACTATACCACGTGAAAGTATTCAGCGATTTAAAAAAGACAGTTAAAGAATAGATTAATTTGGAGGGTTCAAAGATGGTATACGAAGCTAAAGATTACGGCAAACTGATTGGCCTGGAAGGATTCAGCGACACACTGCTTAACAATCACTTCACTCTATATAAAGGCTATGTTACCAACACTAATAAAGCCCTGGATTCTATGGCTGCCCTGCTCAAGGATGGTAAAGCTGCCATCCCTGAATTTGCCGAGTTGAAGCGCAGGTTCGGCTGGGAATTCAACGGCATGCGCCTGCACGAGTATTACTTCGAGAACCTCGGCGGTAAGGCTGCCTTAAACGCAGATGGCAAACTGGGGAAACTGATTGCCGCCAACTTCGGCGGCTACGAAACGTGGCTGCAGGACTTCAAAGCCACGGCCACCATGCGCGGTATCGGCTGGGTGATACTCTACCAGGATATCGTGGGCGGCAAACTCTTCAACCAGTGGATAAACGAGCACGACGTGGGGCATCCGGCCGGCTGCCAGCCTGTGCTGATATTAGATGTGTTCGAGCATGCTTTCCTGACCGATTACGGCTTGAAACGAGCTGATTACATTGAAGCCTTCCTGAAGAATATCAACTGGGCCATCGCCGAATCCCGGGCGAAATGAGGGCAATTCATGTATAAATCTATGAAAAATACCGGCTCAATTCCAGTCATACTGCTGTTGTGCATTTTGATTATAAGCTTGCTGTCTGCCTGCCAGTCTTCCAGTCAGACACAGACGCCTCCGGCCGTAACACCGCCCACTCCCCCGGCAAACCCACCGGAGGCGCAGCCACCGGCGCCGGTAGTGACCACGGGCACAGCGATAAAATGGGTTGCCGATGGGGTAATCTCGGCAGATGAATACCAGCAAACCAGGACTTTTAATGGTTTCACTATAAATTGGTCCAACGACAATAACTACATTTACATAGGCATGCAGGCCAAAACGGCCGGGTGGGTAGCCGTCGGCTTCGGCGCCGAGACTTTTATGAAGAATGCCGATATCATCGAGGGCTCAGTCAAGGACGGTAATTTGACCATCGCAGATATGTTCTGTGCGGTGGAAATCGGACCTCACCCACCCGACACTCAGTCAGGCGGTACTGATGATATCCTGGCTTCGGCTGGCAAATTCGATAACGGATATACGGTTATTGAGTTCAAAAGGAAATTAGATACCGGCGATAAATTCGACAAACCGTTGAGTAAGGGTATCAATAAGATAATCTGGGCCTATGCTAACGAGCCCCTGCTCACGCTGAAACACTCTTCCCGGGGTTCCGGTGAAATCGAACTGCGGTAACCTGGCGATAATTAAATTAGTAAGAGGTACAAAATGGACGCCTTTTTCCATTCGGCGATTGCGGCATGGATAATATTTATCCTGAGCATCACTAATATTATTTTGGGTTTGCTTGTTTTTTTAAGTTGCCGTTGTGTGCCCGGTTATAAGTTCGCGCACGGTTTGATGCAAAACAAATCATATCTAAAATTCTATAAATTCCACGGCTACCTGTGGCTAATTTTCCTCATTTCCGTACTGATACACGGCATATTTGCACTGAATTTCATGGGAGTGCCCTGGTGATTGCGCGGTCTGCGCAAAATTACAAAAAGTTTATTGTTCAACTTACTACATTATTAATAGCCTCAAGCGGCTGCGCCGGTGATATAAACATGGATAAGATCAAACAACTTGAATCCGTACAGGTACATGAATACCAGGGTGAAAAATTATCTTCCATAAGCGATTTTCATGAGAACTCCATCAAAGGGCCTCAAAATGTAAGTATCGATACCTATAAACTCAGGGTGACCGGCCTGGTGCAGAAACCACTGTCATTTACATACGCTGAAGCCATTGAAAGGCATGCTAATTACAAAAAACTCTTAACACTTGACTGCGTTGAAGGCTGGTCGGTCAAATTACTCTGGGAGGGGATATTAGTTAATGACCTGCTGAAAGAGGCTGGCATACAGCCTGGCGCCAAAGTGGTTATTTTTCATGCACAGGACGGCTATACTACATCGCTACCGTTGCAATATATACTTGATAAGAACCTGCTGTTGGCTCATAAAATTAATGACGTCACCCTGCCGCCTGAACGCGGTTTCCCCTTTCAATTAGTGGCGGAGGATAAATGGGGCTACAAGTGGATCAAGTGGGTTACAGAAATTGAGCTATCGGATGATGTGAACTACAAGGGGTACTGGGAGAAGGCCGGCTATTCCAATGACGGCGCCCTCGATAAACCCTTTTTCGATAGATGAATTGCTTAGGGCGATAGACTGTTTACAGGCTAAAACTAAGGCGATTTTAAAGCTTGACAAGGAGGGCCGCCGAGCCCTTTCCATCTCATCGTTGCGAGGCCTCTTTTAACACTGTCATTGCGAGCCCGAAGGGCGCGGCAATCCGACCGTTGGAGTCGTTATGCCTTGAGATTGCTTCGTCGCCTGCGGGCTCCTCGCAAAGACATGTTTGTTCACACACAAAATCAGGATAAGGGCTGATCAAAGAATTATACCTGCTTCCTGGTAACTGTCAGCTTTAACCCGTCTATCCCCGTGACGATTACCTCTTCTCCTCTCTTTAAACCGCCGCCGGCAGAAGATGCCTTCCACAGCTCGCCTCGGACCTGGACATAACCTTCAGGCGCCAGATCCTGTTGCACAATCCCTTCACTGCCAACTATGGATTCCGGGGAAGTGACTCCCTCTAATAAAACCGTAGGGTGCCCCAACAGATACGAGACATAGGAAAATACGGCAAATGCAGCCAGAACTGTAATAGTCGCCCACAGCGGCACATTAATATTAAAAACCGGCAGGATCCACAGTATAAGAACAGCAATACCCGCCTCCTCTATTATGGTGCTGATGATAGAGTAAACGGTATGCCAGCGGGCTGATTTCGGTTTCAATACGTTTTCCCCTGTACAGATAATTACTCAGAAAAGATGGCAACCACCCGCGACCAACCGGCACTGCCGCCCGTAATCTTGATTGGAAAACAGGCCACTTTGAACCCTGTGGGTTTGGGCAATTTGTCTAAATTGGCCAGCTTCTCGATGTGGCAGTATTCCTTCTTTATACCGGCCTTGTGGGCTGCCCAGATCATAATCCGTCCCTGCGTTTTTTCCACTTCCTCTTTAACCGAGGGGAATGGGCGCTCCCAGCTCCATGCATCGGTTCCCATGACGCGGCTGCCCTGTTCAATCAGCCAAAGGGTGGATTCCTCCGTCATGCCGCAGCCGGCCGAAAAATATTCCAGCGTGCCCCACAGCCTGTCTACACCAGTCTGGATCATAACTATGTCCCAGGGCTTGATGGTATAGCTGATCTTCTTCAGGGCCGCCTTGAGATCGTCAATGCTGATGCCGGAGCCCTGCGGCTTGTGCCGCATATCCAGCACCACCCCGTCATGGAAGAACCAATCGAGCGGCATCTCATCTATTGTCCTCGCCTTTTGCCTTCCGCCGTGGGCGAAAAATGCCAGGGGGCATCGACGTGAGTGCCAGAATGTGTCGTCAGGGATACCGCGTCATCGGCCCACCCTAACCCATCCGCAAGGTTTTCCTTTTTCCCTCCCATGAACATCTCAATGAGGGGCAGGCTCAATTCATGTGCCTTATGCTCAACCTTTAGCGGTAACGGTTCACTCGGGCTATCTTCAGTGGGTACGCTTAAATCATATATCCCGGGCATTATCAGCCTCCTTAGTGCTATTTAGCATGATTATGTCACAAAGGTGATACGGGGTAAAGTAAGATGAGTTTTTGACAGCCGCCTGGTTATGGCATATTATGCTGACCGGTACCTTTACGGCTAACCAACCGGCGTTGCAATATAAACTCCATGGATCGAGGAGGCAGCATATGTTTTTTAACGCGAGGACCATCGAGGAACTGGCAGAGTGGTGTGCACATGACCGGAAACTGGCAACCATACGTGGAAAAGCACGCCGCGATTTTTTTGGGGCCGATGATCCCCGTCCCGTGCATTACTTAGAAGCTACCGGCGAGTATCCCGGCAAGGATAGGAGGTTCAGCGGTTGGTTCGCTTTCAACTATATCCTGCCGGATGGACAGCGCCCGGCGGATCTCGCCGCCCGTAAATTATTAACGGGGACTGACCTGGATTCGGCGCTTAATTCTATTAAAAAGGCCCGCTATATCATGGCGATGGTTACCTTCGCCATGCCGGGAAGTAGCGCCTGGGTCGTCTTTGGGGATGAAGAACTGGAAATAGAAAACAATTACTTTAGCCAGTACGCAATAAAAGGGGCGCCGCTCATCGCGCATGTTATACCCGGGCGGCGTGGCAAGTGGTGGCTATGCCCGGGATGGGTAATGATGGATATCAAGATCGGCCCGAACATGCAAAATTCTTTACCGGATATTCAGCCCGATCCTCTGCAAATTGAGAGGTTCTTGCAGGGCCGGACTGCAAATCCAAACAAAGAGCCGCCAATGCAAGTCTACGATGACAGCACCATCGAGCAAGCCGTGGCACGGATGAGTGAGGAGGCAATCCGTGCGCAGAAGAAAAAACTGGTAATGTCCACCGCTGAATGGAAGCACTTGGTGCTGAAATATTTGTTATCGTCAAACAGCATTGGCTACATGAAGGCAGTTGGTGAACTTGTTGGAGATTATGAATCGGTGGAGGACGCAAATAAATGGCTGGGCCTGGCACTTAACATATGGAATTCCACTCCTCAACCAGATCGAGGCGGCCAATCAGCCAGTGAATTGAGCAGGCCTTTAAGGAAAGGAAAGGAGGGGGATTATACTATAGGCCGGCGAGAGATATATGAACCCGTCCCGGGTATTGAACAGGGTTTATACACCTCGGAGTATGAGGTACAGCGTGAATTAGATGCCATTGAACGGCGCTGGAAAACATTTGTTGAGTCAAAACCCCTGCCCTTAAATACCGGGTTGGCGCCAGCGCTGAATAAACTTCCCGCCCACTGGATTGATGCCATAGCCCTGGCTCACAACATCCTCGAGCCCGGTAAACGCAAGGCCAAAACTGAACAAATCGTGTCGCGGCTTACAGATAAAAAATGCCTTGCGGATATTGTCAGCGATTTACCGCAGGATGGCCGCAAAGCGCTTGACTATGTGGTAAATAATGGCGGCTGGATAAAACACGCACAATTCTCGCGTCAATTCGGCAGCGATTCTGCGGAAAGCTGGTGGTGGATAGAAAATCCGCCCGCATCGGTGCCTGGCAAACTCCGCTCCAGGGGGTTGCTGTTTGTCGGCACTGCGATATTGGAAAATCGCAGGCATAAAGTTGTAGTGGTCCCGCTTGAATTGAGAGAAATCCTTCAAGCTATGCCTATAGCCAGGTCACAGGGCGTCAATACGGACGATACGCTTGTCCCCATGCCATCCATATATTATAAAGACCTCAGAGTCATATTACATGAATTGAGAGCATTGTACACGCAATTCGCGACCAGTGGCAATATGGAAAAACACCTTGCCAGGTTCGTTCAATTTTGGGCCAAATCTGAGATGGCCGGCGCAGAAGAGCTTGCTGGTTTCCTGCTCGATGAATACCTGTCTAACTTCAGTTTGCCGGGCAGGAAGCATCCGGTAGACGCGTTCGTTGAGAAAATTGGTAGGGAATTTCCCGATTATCTTAAACCTTTTATGCTCAACTGGAAAAACGCGGAACTGAGATGCTGCATGATTGTGGAGATTGCGGATTTATTGACTTTGCGTGATATACAATCCGGAAAAGACCTCCGCTGTATCAATTTAGCCGGTTACGCCACAAACAAATTCCCGGGCAAACCCGGCCATTTTTTGATAGGGTACCTCTCTCACAGTCATGCCGGCATCTGTTGCCTGTTCACCAGCGCCGCCACACTGAAGAGCAGGAAAGCAGCCATTGATTTATCGGAACATCTCAGGATCGCGGCCCGCAATGTTTCTGCCAAAACTATGCAGTATTTCAGCAAGCAAAAACGGCCCGCGGAGCCGGATTCAGGTATACCTCAAGCATTTCTAAAGGCCTTTGAATGAAGCTTTCAGGGTAATCCAATGAAAGACAAATATACTCCAAAACAAGGCCAATATCTGGCTTTCATCTATTATTACGCCAAGATTCATGGGTACGCGCCATCAGAAGCCGAACTGGAACAGTATTTCAAGGTTGCCTGCTCTTCAGTTCATCAAATGGTACTTACGTTAGAAAAGCATAGATTGATAAGCCGAACACCGGGAGGCGCTCGGTCAATACGTCTTTTACTGCCGAGTGAGGAGCTCCCGGACTTGGAGTGAGCGTCAGTTAGCATAGCCGTGGGATAGATGAACTGGTTTATCTCCGCTAATTACCTATTGCATCTGAAGGCTGATTGAAAATGCATTTCCAACCACATAGGCCACCGGGACATGCCGGAAACAGAGAACACTACCTTGCACGCGTAGCAAAGGATCTTGAGCGTATTATTCTAAAAGCGCTTGGCTCACTTACCTATGATACTTTATGTTTATCAAATAGCAAACTCGAAGAGTTAGCCGGTGTCCTGGTGGAATTTGCTGAGGACATTCACAATGATATCGGTATCTGGAAAAGTCTTGAACGCTATAATATCACGTTCTTCAGTACTCCCCTCCCGTTTGTTCTTCAGCCGGACGAGCACCAGGGATCCAAAGCAATAAACAAATACCGCATTCAACATCTGCTGTGGATAATATACTCAGAGCTTATTCCGGAGCGTCTTATTTCACCCACGCACCGTGATCTTATTAAGCTCGCTACTATAACCGCCGCTTTCCTCGAGAAACGCTTTACAGATATCCCGCGAGGCTCAAGCGTAAAGACATTCCTGTCCGGACCAAATCGTTTCGGCTGGGAAGTGAAGAGAAAATTGATATGGTTGGGCACACATTCATATCTCTTTCGCAACAGCTTCCGGAATTACATTGAAGACCGGGGCGGAAAACCCGAGGTTGATATAATTGACGACTTCGTTTGCCAACAAACTACCGTCTGGTCAGGGCTTGGCATTACTGATATCCTGGCCGCAGTATTGGATATATCTCCAGTGCAATGCTCCGCCCTGCAAAGCTGGTGCGAAAGGCATTCAGCTTACTATCGGATACTGGCAAACCAAGGCCAAAAGAGCGAAGTGTTTAATATCATCAACGATAAACCATATACGGTAAGAATTGCGGCTGATACAAATCACCTTGAGGTTGGGGCGATTGTTCTCGGTAGCCTGGTGCCCTGGGGTGAGGAATGGTATTGGTCTGGCTCACAACACTTATTCCGTAACGTCTCGGAGCAGGCTTTACAAGAGATGAAAGAGACCTTCCTTAAAAAGGTCCCCAGAATAGCTTACCGCTATTGTCATCAGCTTGCGGAAAAAGCCAGGAAGACGGTGTACCTCTATTACAATGATTTCGTGGAATATCATGGCGGTGACCTTGCCATCTATCCTGACGGCCTTTCTATGATCGCTGATTATCAAAAAGAAATTCGGCTGCAATGGGAATCCAATTCCAAAGAAGAAATTGCAGAGGTAATGGAAAGGTTTAAGTTGAAAGACCCATCGCCTTCCCTATCATTTCCCCCTGACCTTATCGAAGACAAAAGGGGGGTTGGCGTCTACTATAACCCGGACGAAGGCCAGGAGATTATGACTGACTTCAACGCTATTATAAGCGGATTCAAGAAGAAACGATTAGACTTGACCCAGGATGAGAGAGAAGCCATCCGATCATTCATTTGCTCGGACATGATTAGCCCGAAATTTGTCAGGAGGCTGATCCAGGAATATGGCTCTGCGTCCATTGAAGCTACCTTCCTTATACTGGGTAGACATGACGAAGCTCATATCGATTATTTACTCAGGCGCTTCAAGGGTGCTTACTATCGCAACAGGTATCCGCGTATTGCACTGGTCGGATATTGCTGAATAACTATGCCAGGCTTATCCGCAATTCCCGCTCAGACTCCTCTCCGGCTGGAAGGTTGTCAAGCGGTATTTTTGCCTGCTAAAACCACGGGGGCGGGCATTTGATTATTGATGCCAGGTTATCCGGCCAGCCGGGGAAAAATTAGCCTCTATGCCGTTACTCTACGGTAACCTTGAAGTTTTTGGTCTCAAGTGCGGGATTGTTCGGTTCGAATGACCGCTTGTAGTTCAGGGAAATCTCGGTTTCTCCCGCCTTCATGCCCTCGAATTCGAAGGTTTCAACACCGCCCGCCCCAATCATACCCGTGCCGGAAGGGGTGTAACGTTTGACTAACCTGAGCAGGCTCTGATCGTATCCGATCTCCCATGTATAGCCGGTAGTCGGGTTGGCATTCACATTGATAGTAAAGCTGACGCCTACCGGTACCCTAATCCTTTGCGCAGGGTTAGTGAATTCGAGTGAACCGGAAGGTGTAGCGGGTTGAGACGCCGGTGGTGTAACTGGCGCCGGCGTGGGTTTGGCTGCGGGTGTGCAGCCAACCAGTAGTGAAACAATAAATAATATAACCAATGAAGCCTTGATAAAGTTCATGATTGCCTCCTGTTTAATGATATATCATCCTGACCAGACTTCTACCCAAAGGTTACTGTAACCGGGATCCCCAAAATCAACTTTTAGTGACCTGATCCTCGTCCATTTTTGAGCATGACGCTAATATATACCCGTTGCATCCGTATGTCAATCCTTTACTCAGAACCCCCGGAAAACCCATAGAATCCCGGCCTTAGCAACTTATCAAATGGTAGATAAATTGATGGCCAAATGTTAATATTTAGCATCTGTCTTGAATTGGCTGGCAATGACCTGCCGGTTTATAGCTTAATCAGTAGGAGGTTATAATGAGAAAGTTTGCCCTGGTGTCATTGTTTTCACTGCTTTTTCTATTTGGCTGCACAACGATTCCTCTCCCGCTGGGTGTCGTCCTGGCCACACCCTCCAACGGAGCTACAGTTAACCCGCAATATACTGTGCTTACCTGGGTAAGTGTGGGGAACAATACTTATGAAGTCCAGGTCTCACCGGAAGCCAATTTCAAAAAACTGACGGTAAATGCCACTAATGTGACCAACCTGCTCTATCCGGTTTCCCCCGGCACGCTAAATGATGGCAGCACCTACTTCTGGCGAGTGCGCGCCTTCAGGGGCGGCGAGACTTCCCAGTGGACCTCCGCTTCCTATTTCCTGACCTCCGGCGGCGTACCGCCAACTCCACCCCCGGTTACGCCCGGCACTATATTAGCCGCCGCTGTACTTGACGGTTCACCCTGGAACGGTTCGCTCAATTACAGCATCAGCGGCCCTTCGGGCTCGACAGGATATTCTGTTCCCTATTCCCACGGCAACGCGTCAGAGGGGACGTATACCGTGACCTACTACAGTGGTGGCCCTGCGGGGGCATCCCTGAGCGCCATCTCACCCGGACCGACCCAGGTCCTCAGCGCAGGCGCCAGCACCACCTTCACATTCATCTTCCGCAGCGGCAGCGTCGCGGGCAGCGCATTTATAAATGCCACGCTCAACGGGTCACCCTGGTCCGGTCCACTTAACTACACCGTCAGACATTACACCATAAACGGCCCGGTGGAAAAAACGGGCCATTCCGTCCCCGGCACTATCAGTGAACTATCAGCCGGAAACGTACAGCTTAATTACAATTCCGGCGGCCCCGAGGGCGCTACCCTTTCGGACATCACTCCATCAGCCCAGCAGACGCTGGGTTCCGGCGGCATGTTATCCTTCACCATGAATTTCGTGCAGCAGCAGGCTTACGGCAACATCGTGGTACATGCCACCCTTGATGGCGTCCCCTGGCAAACCGCGCCTGGCTCAGGTGCAATCAGCTATTCCATCAAGGGGCCAAGGTCCAATTCGGGCAACACCATCCCCAACAGTTATACTAACCATCCGGCAGGCAACTATATCATCACCTACGAAACGGGAGGCCCTATCGGGGCCAGCTTCGCCGGCGTTTCACCGTCCACGGAACAGGCCCTGATGGCTAACGGTACCGTCATATTTACACTCAATTTCCGCATACAGGCAAGGGGTACGGTGCACGTCAATGCCACCCTCAATGGCGAGCCGTGGTCAGGCGCCGTCGGCTACGTATTGAGCGGACCTTATCCTGAATCGGGCAGCCACGTGCCGTATAGTCACTCCAACACCCCATCAGGCGAATACAGTGTCAATTACAGCTCCGGTGGTCCGCCCAGTTCCGTCTTCGAGGGCGTTTCAAATTCAACCCAGTACCTGCCAGAGGGAGGCAGCATAACCTTCACCCTCAAATTCGTTTTCAGGGGCGTTATGCCCGGTCCCCTGGTTAAATAAGCTGAGCATTAAATCAAATAGAAGCCTCCGCCGCGTGTTAATCGGCGGAGGCTTCTATTGTTATATCCAGTCTTATCCTGGCGATGGCCGGTATATATTTAGCCTTGGCTTAATGCTATAATCTCCCTAATTTGATGGAGCCGGAAGTTGTTTGATGACGGAAGTTGAAATCGTTAAGAAAAGGGTTGCCTCGCTCAGGGAGCAAATCAACTATCATAATCACCGTTACCACGTGCTCGACAGTCCCGAGATAAGCGACGCGGAGTACGATGCCCTCCTGCTCGAGCTGAAAAAACTCGAGGAGTCGCATCCCGATTTGATCTCGCCCGATTCTCCCACACAGCGTGTCGGCGCAGAACCGCTCAGCGCGTTCGGTACCGTTGTCCATCCACGTCCCCTGCTCAGCCTGGCCAATGCTTTCTGCGATGAGGACATCGACGCCTGGTACAAGCGCATAAGCGGCCTGGTCCCGGGACAGGCTATCGACTTTGTCTGCGAACTCAAGATCGACGGCCTGGCGGTGGCGCTTACCTACGACAACAGGTCCCTGGTAACCGGGGCTACACGCGGCAACGGGTACCAGGGAGAAAACATCACACAAAATCTGAGGACTATTAAAAGTATCCCGCTGTCGGTGCCCGCCGGCGCGCCTGCAAAATTTGAAGTACGGGGTGAGGCCTACCTGCCTAAGAAAGGCCTGGCCAGGCTCAACGAGGAGCGCTCCGCTGAGGGCCTGCCGCTTTTCGCCAATCCGCGCAACGCAGCCGCGGGGTCGGTAAGGCAACTCGATCCCAGGATAACGGCGCGCCGCCCGCTCGATATATTTATCTACGCCCTGGGCTGGGCGGAAGGTATGCAGATGCCCTCAACACACCGGGAGACCATGCAATACCTGAAATCGCTGGGCTTCAAAATCAACCCGCACATGGCACACTGCCAGGACCTGGAGGAAGTCAAAGCCTGTTACCATGGCTGGGCAGGGCGCCGCGAAGAATTACCTTATGATATCGATGGCGTGGTCATCAAGGTTAACTCTATCGCGCTGCAGGAAGAGCTGGGCTTTGTCGGCCACGACCCTCGCTGGGCCATCGCATATAAATTCCCCGCTGTCCAGGGCACCACCCGCCTGCTGGATATTGGCATCAACGTCGGCCGGACGGGCAGCCTCAACCCCTATGCCATACTCGAACCAGTCAATATCGGGGGCGTCACCATCGAGAGGGCTGCGCTGCACAATGAAGATGATATCCACCGCAAGGACATACGCATCGGGGACTGGGTGCTGGTGCAGCGCGCCGGCGAGGTGATACCCGAAATAGTCGGACCGGTGGTCAGTCGCCGGACAGGCGTGGAAAAAGTTTTCCTCATGCCCGGTACCTGCCCGGTGTGCCACGCCGAGGTTATCAGGGCGGAAGGCGAGGCCATGCACCGCTGCGCCAATACAGCCTGCCCCGCGCAGGCCCTGGAATCGATCATTCATTTTGCTTCTAAAGGCGCCATGGATATCGAGGGCGTCGGTGAAAAGCTCTGCCGCAGCCTTTTCGAAAAGGGGCTGATTAAAGACTCCGGCGACCTGTACAGCCTGACGCGTGATTCATTGCTGGAGCTGGACAGGATGGGAGAAAGGAGCGCGGCCAACGTGCTGGCTTCCCTTGAAAAAAGCAAGCAGAGGTCGCTTCCGAATCTCATCTTTGCCCTGGGCATACCCAATATCGGCGAGGAGACGGCGTCGATACTTGCGCAGAGATACAACAGCATTGATGCCCTTTCGAACGCCGGCCTTGAAGAATTGCTTGGCATACCGTCCATCGGGCCCAAGGTATCGGACGGCATATTAGCTTTTTTACGCCAACCGCAGAACACTGATACCATAGAAAAACTCCGCAAGGCCGGGGTAAACATGCAATCGGACGAAGCCGTGCGCAGGGATCTGCCCTTCTCGGGAGTGGACTTCGTCATCACCGGAAAGCTCGCGGCGTCGGGCAGGCAGGAGTTGGAGGCAAAGATCAGGGCGCTGGGCGGCAAGCCCGGTTCAGATGTGACGAAGAAAACCAACTACCTTATAGTAGGCACGGACCCGGGAGCCAAGCTGGCGCGGGCGCAATCGCTGGGCATTAAGGTACTCGATGAAAATGAATTCCTGGAGATGTTGAAGGACGCTGAGGCTATGCTCAAATAGCCTGATACACCTATGAAAATAATCGTTGGACTGGGCAACCCCGGCAGCCATTACCGGCTTAACCGGCATAATATCGGCTTCCGCTGCATAGACCACATTGCCGACAAATTCTCCATCCCCGTCAAGAAACGGCTCTGCCGGTCTGATGCCGGGCAGGGCAGCATCGCCGGTTGCGATGTCCTTCTAATCAAGCCCAGGACCTACGTCAACCTCAGCGGCGAAGCTGTAGCCGGCCTCCTCGATAAATTTCATGTTAAGCCCGGGGAGCTGATTGTAATACACGATGACCTGGACCTGCCGGCCGGCAGGATGAGGCTGAGGCTGGGCGGCAAATCCGGCGGCCACCGCGGCATAAGGTCCACCATCGATTGCATTGGCAGTCCGGACTTCATCCGCGTCAGGATAGGCATATCCAGGCCGGGCAATAAAGACAGCCGCTACGCTGACGAAGATGAGATAGTGGATTACGTACTGGGTGATTTCCCACCGCAAGAAGAGGACATTATTAAAACTGCAGTGGCTAATGTTGCCGAAGCGGTGGAGTGCATATTAGCAGACGGCCTTGAAATCGCTATGAACAGGTTCAACAGGCGGTGAAATGTTCAACATTGCTGAGTGCGTTGAAAGCAATATTTATCCCTTTTGCTTTTTGACGTCTTTGAGCAATTTCTTTTCGTCGCCTTCCAGTTTGCGTTGCACCTTCTTGACGTCTTCGGCGGGCGGCAGGGCTTCGGGCTTGACACCGCGTTCAATCAACATTTTGCGGACCGCTTGATTGTTTTCGATATGCTCGGTGGAGATGGCATTCTCACCCGTCAAATCTTTTTCGATCACATTATGGCCGGTCAGTTCCGTCGCAAAGTCTTTGGCTTTGATCGTTAGCGTGGGCAGAAAATCCGCCAGTGGCCTGGCATCGGGAATAGCTAACTTCTTCTTCATCTCGTTGGTCGAATATCCGCCGAACAAAGCCTGGTCGCCTTTGGAGCGAATGATGGCAAAGCCCTGTTCGTCTACGCCACGTTCGTAAATAATGCCCGACAGCTTCTTTTCCGATTTGGACAGCTTAGTGCGTGCCGAGACGCGATCCACCTCCAGCAGTCGCTGCTCAATGATCTCCTGCTTGCGCGTTTGCACGGCGAAATAGGTTTGGGCAAACGCGATTTCGCTTTTAGCGGGGTCGCCGTTTTGTGCAATGAGGTAACACGCATAGCGTGTGAGCGCAATATCATCTACTTCGCGCGCGGCGCCACTGCCCAACGGAACCATTGTGTTGACATCAACAAAATGGTCCGCTACTGAAAATCCCGTGTTAGCACAAGCGATTTTTGCCTTCTCGACCACTTTAAGAAAGTTACGCCATTCCGCATAGCCCAAAACTTGCTGCAATTCACGTGCTCTCCAACATTCGAGTTCGTTATACAGGTAGCAAGCTTGTTCAAATTTCTGAAACAAATCGCCAACGAGTTCTTGTTTCATGCCATCCTCCTGAAATGACCCACTTATAATTCTCAAGTGTAATCAATCTTCGCCGATTACTCAATCCCCATTGCCGTTATCCTACAGTCTGTGCACCGCAGTGAAGTTATCTATAAATCAGGATAAATCTGAGGCTGGGCGGCAAGTCGGGCGGCTACCGCGGTATAAAGTCGGTGACCGATTTCATTGGCAGCCCTGACTTCAACCGCTTCAGGATAGGCATATCCAGGCCGGGCAATAAAGGCAGCCGGTACGCGGACGAAGATGAAATAGTGGATTTCGTACCGGGTGATTTCTCTCTGGAAGAAGAGGCTTAGATTGACTTTGCCCTTGCTAATTACAATAAAAAAAGATTGACAGCCTGAGTCGGGCGATATACTATGGGCCACGCTTCTGAAAAAACTGAGCTATCACCGCTGCGAATATTCATTATTCCCCCTGGAAGAGATATGGATGGTAAAGAACAGACCAATCAATCATCTGGTGATAAGGCTGCCAATTCAAATATTTGGCTTGAAATTGAGCAGGCCAGCTCGAAACAACCATTACCAGCAGCCGCCCCTGATGACATATGGCAATTGACTGAAGGCCGGCTGAACCTGGCGAAATACAGGCCGGTGAAAGTCCCCAACGCTGAAGTTGCCGACGTTTCTACCCAAGCAGGGGAAGAACGCTATGCGTTACGGAATCCGCGCAACGACAAATACATCATTATCGGCGATAAAGAGCTATATCTATGGAACCTTATGGATGGACAAAATACAGTTAAAGATATAGCTTTGGAATACATCTCCAGATATGGCGCATTGGGATCAGAATTATTGATGGAACTTCTGGGTACGCTGAGGGACGATGGATTTCTGGAAGAGCAGCCAGTCTCGGTTTTTCAATCCCTAACATTACGCTTTCGTAACAACAAATTCATAGCCCCATTTATTAAAGCTCTGGTGTTCTTCGTGCATGGCACTCTAACAACCAGAAAAGCGGATAGGTATTTCAACTGGCTTTACCAACATGCCGGCCATGTATTTTTCACACGTCCTATGCTTGTAATCGCCCTGACCTTATTGCTGGCTGACATCACTTTTTTTTCCTACCTTTTCTTGATTCAGCATGTTGGCCTGCTGGTGTCATTCTCATACCCCGGCGATCACGTTTATGATGATTTTATTATCATGATGTTGAACTTCTTTCTGGCTGTCATCATTCATGAACATGCACATGCCCTGACTGTTAAATACTATGGCAGAAAGGTGCTTAGGGGAGGGGTTATGCTGTATTTTGGGGTGCCTCTGGCGTTTGTAGATACAACTGATATCTGGATGAAACCCAAGAAGGCGCGCATTGCAGTCTCGTTCGCAGGTCCTTTTTCTAACGCATTATTAGGCGGACTGCTTTTTTCCATATCGGCGATTTTACCCGATTCTATGCTGCGCAACATTTTGTGGCAGGCGGGAATATTAAACTCTACCCTTTTCTTTCTTAACCTGCTTCCGATCGCCGAGACGGACGGGCACTATATCATCCAGGATTATCTAGAAATGCCACGTTTGAGGACTTTATCACTGAACTTTATTAGATCAGAGATGTGGCAAAAATTGATCAGGCA
>CAIYTC010000142.1 GCA_903929005.1 uncultured Dehalococcoidia bacterium
CGGATATATTCCCGGTCGTGCACGGCGGCTATTTCGTCGATGGTGGCGGGGCGCGGCGGGATAAGGGTGAGATGTTCCTTTATCTTGGTCTTCTCCAGTATGGTATTGATGGCAGTCAGGCGGTCTTTGCCTTCGACATGGTCCCTGGTATCGTGCCGCTGATAAATCTCGTCGTTAACATAGCCTGTTGGCATTTGCGGGACCTTCCTGAAAAAACAGTCGGGGGTAAAATTCAGTTAAATAATAACACTGTAAATGTGGCAGGGCAAGACATTTCAGGCTATGAGGGGTGAGATTGTACGTTAATGATTGTTAGCCGGCAGGCGCCGTGATATACTGAATCTTCTAAAACCATGACTCTTGATATAACGCAGGTTTACAGTCAGATTGAGGCGATGGCCGGTGACATCAAATCACGCCGGGCTGACTACGTCCGGCGATTGGATGTTGCCTTGAATACCCTGAAAACAGCGGGGTCGGCACAGGATAAATTAAAGAAAAAAATCGACCGGGCCAGGACCACCTGGCTGGTTGCCGGGCTAAGGGAGCCCATAGGGCTGAAGCAGCCTGCCGCTAAATGCCCCGATGATTACGCGGTAGTGGCCAGCGACGGGTCGCAGATTGACGTTGACCGTCATCATTCCGTGCGGCTTTTCCTGCTTAATATCGGCCTTGTTTGCCTTCAATACGGCAGCCGGCCGGAGGCCGAATTCACCACACTGCCCACGCTGTATTCCGATGAGGAAAGATTATTTATCAGGTCGGATGATGGCAAGCAGGCGCAGATAGAAGGGCCGCTTTTAGGTTTGAAGCGGGATATTGAGGAGTGCCGCTGCCTAGCCGACCGGGTGTGTGCAATGCCAGCCGCTATGCCCGTGGTGGGATTAATCGACGGCACGCTGATTAAGTGGAAACTGGCGGGACAGCGCTACGAGGATTTTGTGGTGAAACATTTACTGGATGAAGGCCTGCTGAAACAATTAGACAGGTTCCAGGTGTTGAGCAGAGAGAAAAAAGCGGCTGTCGCCAGCTATATCAGCTTTCCGGGGAGCGCCGATGTTGTCAACGCCCTGCGCTTGCACCTATGTCCGTATGAACCGGTAGATTGCGATAAATACTGCGCCGGCAAATTCGAGGGCAGGGCCTGCGACGCCGTAGGCGGACTGGCGGACCGCGATATTTTCCGCAGGCTGCTGTCCGATGGTGAAAGATCGGCCGTTTTTTGCAGCAACTCCTCTATAATTAAAAGGTACGGTTCGCACAAAGTGTGTTTTTTCTATCTAAGGTTGGATGACGAGGTAGCGAGGGTAGAGGCGCCGCTGTGGGTAGCCGACAGCAGCGAACTTCTGGAGACGGTGCATGCCCTGGTTGCGGAACAATGCCGCAAGGGTTTCGGCTACCCGGTAGCGCTGAGCGAAGCGCATGAGCAGGCCGTGGTTAGCGGCGCGGACCGGGCGCAATTCTGGGATGTTGTGGAAAGGGTCATGCTGGAGGGCAACCTTGAAACTGGCAGTTCCCTCAAGCAGAGGAGCAAGAAGATAAGATGGATTTAGGCAAACAGTTCGCCGAAGTGATTGAAACCAGCAATTCTGAATTCTTGGCGCAATGCTATGAGCTGGACGGGGTACCGGCTCTGGGTAGCCTGGTTAAAACCAGGAGCAGGGATTGCGAAATCTATGCTTTAGTCTACGCGTCCGGCACCCATAGCATAGAGCCGGGACGGCGCATCGTAGCCCGCGGGCAGGGGGCAACCTCACCGGCAGACGTATTCAAAGCCAACCCCCAGCTTGCCAAACTGCTGTGTTCCGATTTTAGGGCGCTGGTCGTCGGCCATGACCGGGGTGGGGTAATGCGCCAGTACCTGCCGCCTTCCCCGGCGGGTATCTACGCTTTCGTTTATAGCTGCAAACCTGAAGAGGTGAGAATATTTACCGGGTCGTTGGACTTTCTTAGCCTGCTGATAGACAGCCGGTTGCCCGTGGCTACCGACGAGGTGATCGCTGCCTTTTTGCGTTTGGCCAGCCTGACGCACCAGGCACCTCAGGAGTTCCTGATTAAAGCCGGCCAGGGGCTGGCCTGGTTGTTGAGCAACGACATAAGGAGACTGGATTCCATATTGAAGAGGCTGCGAATATGACTGATAAAATGGAAATGGAAAGGCGGTTGGGCATAGTAATCTCCGGATCGCTGACCCAGGGGGTGCAGGTTAAGCTTGACCCCGCCAAATCGGTGGAAGATATCGCGGTGGGCCGCTACGTAGCGATCAAAGGTGAAAAGAAACGCTTTTTTGGCATGATTACCGATGTCAGCCTTGAAGCGGTTGACCCACGTGCCCTGGTGATGCCCCCCGACATCTCAGATCCTTTTATAGCTAAAGTAGTATCCGGAACCACTATCTTTGGCAAGCTGAGAGTGTTGCCCATGCAGACTATTAGTGGTGCCGTCGCCGGAGAGGGAGAAGGTCCTCAGCCTGCCAGGACAGTGCCGGCGCATTTTTCGCAGGTTGAATTGGCTTCACAGGCTGATGTCGAAAGCGTTTTCGGCAAGGAGGATGCTTGCAGGTTTCATATTGGCACGCCGCTGGATATGGAGACCAAAATCTGCCTTGACATGGTTGAATTAGTGAAGCGGTCCAACGGTGTTTTCGGCAAGAGTGGAACCGGCAAGACTTTTCTGACCCGTATGCTTCTGATAGGCATGATGCAGAAAAGCAACTCCACCAGCCTGATCTTCGACATGCACAATGAATACGGCTGGGAAGGAACCAGCGAAAAAGAGCATAAAGTGAAGGGCCTCAAGCAGCTTTTCCCGGGCAGTGTGGCAGTATTTTCACTGGATGAAAATTACGATAGGAGGCGGAAGGTAAAATCGGATTTCACGGTCAAAATCGGCTACGATGAAATCGAACCTGAGGACATACAGATGCTCAGGCCTGTGCTCAACCTGACCGAAGCATCCGTACAGGCGGTCTATGAACTGGCCAAAGAATTCACTGATGAAAAATGGCTTGAGCGGACACTCCAGGCCTTTGAATCGGATAGCTCCGGCCTGGTGGAAAAGTTAAAAATACATGAGGGCACCTGGAGGAACCTGCGGCGCGGACTCAGGCAGTTAACGCGGTTCAAATTTCTCGTTCGCCAGGCGCCGGAGGATACCGTCAAAACGATACTGGAATATATCGGCAGCGGCAAGAGCGTGGTTCTGCAATTCGGGGGCTATGACGACATTGCCGCCTATGTGCTGGTGGCCAACCTGCTGACCAGGCGTATCTACAACCAGTGGAGAGAGAAGGTGGACAGGTCGCTGGCTGAAGATAGCAAAGAACCCGACCAGTTGGTCATCACCATTGAAGAGGCGCACCGCTTTCTCAATCCCGAGATAGCCTCGCAAACTATTTTCGGCAAGATAGCCAGGGAGATGAGGAAGTACCGGGTCACCATACTGGTGATTGATCAGCGGCCGAGCGGTATCGACGAGGAAGTGATGTCACAGCTCGGGACTAAAATAATCTGCTTGCTGGATAACGAGAAAGATGTCGATGCCGTACTGACAGGTGTAGCCGGTAAAAATGAGTTAAAAGCGGTGCTGTCGAAGCTTGAGTCCAAGCAGCAGGCGCTTATTTTCGGCCATGCCCTGCCCATGCCTGTAGTGGTCAAGATCCGGGAGTATGGCTCCGCTGAATCCTACAAAGAGCTGGGTCCGCTGATCGGCGGCAGTTCACGGAAAAGCACCGGCAAGCCCGATGATCTCTGGTCCTGAATAAGGAACTGGTAGCGGGGGTGGTATTGTGGGACTGCGCTACTCGGCCATGTACCTGGCGCATTATTATGCACATCAGGGAGATCTCAAGCGGAGCGATAATGTGTATCAATATATACTTACTGAGATAGATCGGAATAACAGGCGCGCAGAAAATGCAATGACTGAAAGCTTTTTGAGAGATTTAGAGCATCCTGTCACTTAACCAGTCGACGGCTCCGGACACACAAAGAAATCCCCTAACGATCCGTGGGAGGTTCACCACGAACCCCGGTCTCGATGATATGCATATGCTATTCCATGCATGGCAAGATTTACATTAGCGTAGCGACGGCACCGACTAGGTGCCCGTTTTGTTAAAGCAACGTAGGTTACAGGCCACGGGCACTACAATTTATCTAACTTACCGCCGGTTTAACCGTCCCAACTTCCTCTATCATCTTCATCAGTGTAAACCTTGGAATGAGTATCCTTTTGCCATATTTAATACAAGGTATTTGTCCCGTGTGAATAAGAGTATAAGCATTAGGTTTACTTATCCCCAATAGTTGCGCAGCCTCAGCAACTGAAAACACCAGTCTTTTCCCTTCCTGATCAGTCGTATTAGCTTTAGAAGATACCATCGAAGTTAGATTGCCGCCCACTTGGCCAAATATCCTCTCCTTGGATAAGAGTTCTGCCATCACTGCTTTGACCATCATCCTGGCCAAAATATTAATGCTGTTTTCTAAAGACTGCATTGCCTCCGCCGAAGCACTGATTTTTTTCTGGGATATCAGGCTCTCCATAGACTTCCTCCTTTTTATTTAGAGCACAGGAAAAGCTTTACCCGCATGCTCCCCACTCTATTCACCTAATAACATCGATGCACTGAGATGGTCGTTGACAATTGGCGATTGCAGTGTAATATCCTGCATGGATCGGCAACTCGTTTTCTTTATTGACGAGCATACTAATGAACCAGTAAAGGATTTCATTTTGCAGCAACCTGATGGTGCAATAGCGGAGATCCTTCATGTGTTCAAATTGTTACGACAGTTCGGTACCACATTGAGCATGCCCTATGTAAGAAAAATACACGAGTCCGGCATCAGAGAACTCCGCGTTAAGCGCAGCTCAGACATTTATCGCATCCTATTCTGCGCAGATAAAGGACATCAGTTCATATTATTACATGCTTTTCTGAAAAAGGAGGATAAACTGGTAAAAACAGATGTAACTTTGGCGATCCAAAGGATGAACAGCATCAAATCCGGTTGACAGTATAACATATATGGTATAATATAGTATACAGTTTACCGATTTAAGTTAGGATTGGGGAAAATGACAAAGGGAAATTCAACAAGGTACCAGGATTTTGAGAACGAATTACTGAATAAACCAGGAATCCGCAAAGAGTATGACGCCTTAAGGCCTAAATACGACCTGGTACGGACTATAATAGAGCGCAGAAACCAGCTTCAGCTCAGTCAAACAAGACTGGCCAGGATCATTGGTACCCGGCAACCCGCCATATCAAGATTGGAAAAGGGTGACTCAAATACCACGCTTAGCACACTCTTAAAAGTTGCTGAAGCTCTGGATTTAGATATTGCGCTCAGCGTTAGATCCAGAACGAAATAGGTAGTTCCTACTAAACAGGCCATACGGCGGTCAAATACTGCAAGCTTGCGCAGTCTGACAAGCGGGACTTGACTCTCTTTAGCGGCTGTTTGAAGCCTCTGCTCCAGGACCGCGCGGAAGCAACCGCAGTGGAATACTTCATCGTTTCACTTTCTTGATAGCATTCATGATCAGCTTATCTACTCTACCCCCACGTCCATGTGCTTTTTCCTGCAGTTGCCTGGCGGTGGCCAGGCCGCGAGTTATAGCCTGGGCAACAGCTATTTCAATTTGTTCCGGTGCCGCACCCGCTTTAGCTGCATCCAGAATACTGCATGCCGGCGAGGTTATGATTATGCCATCACGGATTACTGTATCTTCTTGCACTATGGATTTTGCAGTTGTGTGTACCTTTACACTTGGCCGCGAGGTAAAATTCCGCTTGGACCGCGGTACCGTAATATGTATGGCACTGGGTATAACATCGCTGAGCCCCAGAATATCGAGTGCACTGTCGTGTGATACGACCGCAAAGTCCTTACCCAGCGTCAGCCATGCAGCAAGTACATCCTCATGTTGAGAAGATGGATACTCACGAAACCGGTAGAGGCCACGGCGTACCCGGATAAACAGGCCGCTCCTGGCATGATGGGATATAAGCGCACGGCTATACCCGCTGCCGCTGGCTTGCTTTGTTGTGAAATAACCGCCCTGCTCAGCAGCAATCTCATATAGTTGATTGCGGTTGGGAGTTTGCACCGGTTTTTGTATCTGTGCATCCCTCTTTGTGTCATCCATATGTCAAATTATATTTGACTTTATCGTGACATGCAAGCTGATGGGCATATATCCCAGCCAATCGCCGATTAGCAAGAGACAGTTTATCCAGGCCTGTGTCCAACAAGTAAAAATCGCCGGCAATTCTGTGACGATAAGTTTTAGCGTCAAAGAGCTTCCCGAATACCACTAATTTTCGCAACCTGACAAGCGGGACTATGCTTGGTATAATGCTTTCTCGTACTGCTCAAAATGATTAATGCTATTTTTTATAATAGTTATACCAGAAGGCCAATTTTAGAATCAATAGTATACGAGGTGTGATATGAATCTCCAACAGCCCAATAATAAAGCTCATGTGTCTATCAAAGATCATGTAATAAGGCTTATGGTCAACGGTATAGGGCACACATTTTACCTTGGCCACGATATTGAAGAGGCTGATACGTTAGCCTATTTACTGCGTGAGAAATTGGGACTCAGTGGGCTGAAGGTAGCCTGCGATGATGGCGCCTGTGGAGCCTGTACAGTAATAATGAACGGAGAAGCCATTCTCTCCTGTATGACTCTGGCGATAGAGGCTGATGGCCAGGCTATATTAACCATTGAGGGCTTACACAAGGACGATCCTGTTATAGCAGCCTTCGCCGAACAAAGTGAACCAGGCTACGGCACTGCTATGCAATGCGGTTACTGTACACCAGGATTTGTCATGACAGTTAAAGCTTTCCTTAATGAAAACCCGACCCCGACAGGGCAAGAAATAAAAGATGCCCTTTCAGGCAATATCTGCCGTTGCGGTTGTTATGCTGCAATCGCAAAGTCGGTCGAGCACGCCGCGGAAAAAATATCCAGGCAAGAGAGTAATCAATGAGCAATCAATTTAAACGCCGTGTAAACCGTAAATACTTAGGGACTTACCGTCCCCGGATTGACAGCCGGGAGAAAGCCAGCGGCCGGGCAGAGTTTATAGATGACATCACATTAAAGTGCCGCATACCAAACATTCTTTATGCTAAAGTGCTCCACAGCCCTTATCCACATGCGCTCATTAAAAATATTGACGTAAGCGAAGCCGAGAAGCTGCCTGGCGTCGAGGCCATATTAACGTATAAGGACCTTGAAATAGCTTCGTTAAAACCAACCAACGCCGGTTGGACGGATGGGGTGGATACGGTAAGCTATGAACGCATGATGTGGAAGCTACGAGATAGAC
>CAIYTC010000143.1 GCA_903929005.1 uncultured Dehalococcoidia bacterium
CATGCCCACCGGCGGGAGCATAGAACTCAGGGCCGAAAATATAGCCCTCAGCGAAACGCGGAGCTTGGGCAGGGGACTGCCTATCAAGGCAGGTAATTACATCAGGATCGCGGTGGCTGACCACGGCAGCGGCATACCTGCGGAGCACCTTGCCAGGATATTCGATCCCTATTTCACCACCAAGCAAAAGGGCAGCGGGCTGGGACTGGCCACCTCCTTCTCCATAGCGCGCAATCACGGCGGCCATCTCAGCGTTGAATCGGAGTTAGGCGCCGGCTCAACGTTTTACCTTTACCTGCCCGCTTCCATGCAAACGTCCTCCCCCAAGCAGGCTAAGAAAGAGCAAGTAAAACCTGCGGGCCAGGCCAGGATACTGGTCATGGATGATGAGGAGGATATAAGGGAGGTAGCGGGCCGCATGCTCAAACACATCGGCTATGAGGATATCGAGTTTGCCACTGACGGCGCCGAGGCCATCAAGCTATATAAAGCTGCCATGAAATCCGGCCATCCATTCAGCGCGGTCATCCTCGACCTGACCATACCCGGGGGCATGGGGGGCAAAGAGACTGTCCAAAATCTGCTCAAGATAGACCCCGGGGTTAAGGCCATTGTTTCCAGCGGCTATGCCGATGAGTCAGCTATGGCCGAATACAGGGGGTACGGGTTCAGCGGCATGGCTGCCAAGCCTTATACCTTTGATAAGCTTCGCCAGGCATTATTTGAATTGATGGGCCGGAGAAGCAGTACCGATAGGTGAGACCGCTTACAGCGCTTATAAATGAAGGGGTCATGTAATGCCAAAACCTGTTTCCGATCAAGATAAGACCAAAGAGCAGCTTATCAGTGAGCTGGAAAAAATGCGGGAACGAATTGCCCGCATGAATGCGTTAGCTAATTCAGGTACCGTGCATAACCTTGCCTATTTCCAGGAGAGGCTGGAAGAGGAAATATCCCGCAGCAGCAGGTATAAATATACTTTCTCCATAGTAATATTGGAGGCAGATAACTTCGAGTCCTATTCCAAGAAATGCGGCAGTGCCGCGGGTAATGAGTTGATGGGCATGCTGCAAACTATCCTGCGGAATGCATTGCGCCATTCTGATCTCTACTGCCATTTCGAAAACAGTAAATTCGGTTTATTGCTGCCGTATACTGATGGCGACGGGACCGGCATAGTTGCCGGGCGGATAGTCCAGACTACTGAGCGGGTGATGGCGCTCACGAGCATGTCAACTAATATCCCTCTCACCATGAGCGCCGGCATTGCTGTTTTCCCCAAGGACGCCGTCTCTGAAAAAATACTTTTAAACCTTGCGAGTGATGCCCAGAGGCGCGCAAGGGGAAAGGGTGGCAACTGCTATTGTTTTGCCGGCGTAGATGAAGACGGCACACAATCCGCTGTCAATTCCATGCCGCAGCAGGCCGGCAATGAAGTTTTGTTGGAATCCCTTGCCGACGAAATCCAGCGCAGTGCCCGCTACAGCACCGAATTATCATTAATGTTAGTCAGCTTCTCTGAGTTGGGCCAGGGCGGCGAGCTGACCACCCTGTTGGACAAGAGAAGGGTCGGGCCCATGGTTGACAAGTATGTTTCGGGCTGCAGCAGGGGTACGGACAGGCTATTTTACTATAATGTAAGTCAGGTGGCCTTGTTATTGCCGAACACTAATGCCGGCGGTGCCCAGGTGCTGGCAAAAAAAATCTTTCAGGCCTTCACTGGCCCTGCCGGCCCGAGTGCAACGGAAAAGGACGCCAGGCTGTCAGTAAACATTGGTATAGCATCTTTCCCTATAGATGAAGTATCACGTGACGGGTTAATAAAGTGCGCGGAGGCCGCCCTGAATATGGCCATGCGCAAGGGAAGTAACCAGGCAGTGTTGGCCCCCAGCCTGGTGCGCCCTGACGGTGGCAACCGGCGCGACGTTGCTGCCTGGATTGAAAGCCTGCGGGAAATAGGACAGAACTCGATATATAATCTGCTGGCGGTGGTAGACGCTACCGAGCATTACGTTGTCCCACATTCGCAGAATACGACTAAACTGTCAATGGCCATCGGGCAGGTACTTGGGATCCATACTGCCAATATCAGGAAGTTGCGGGTTATATCGCTGTTGCATGACGTGGGCAAAATATACCTGGCGCCCGGCCTTATCACCAAGCCCGGGCCCCTGGATGACAAAGAATTGGTTGTAATGAGGAAACACCCGGAATTAGGGGCGAGTATTATACAGCAGTTTCCTGACTTTGCTTATGCTGCCAAAGCCATCCTGGCCCATCATGAGAGAATGGATGGCAAGGGTTATCCGGCCGGGCTGGCCGGGGAACAGATACCTCTGGAGTCGCGTATCGTCGCCGTGGCCGAGGCCTTCGATGATATGGTAACGGCGCGGCCATACCGTGAACAGCTTTCCCTGAAGGAAGCCCTGCAGGAACTCGAGAGAAACTCGGGAAAGCAGTTTGACTTTGCGGTGGTCAATGCCCTGAAAAAGGCGCTTTCCAGTGCTACGGGTGTATAACCGGATTCGCCTGTATGCAACGGTAAGATACCCGGTCAGGCGACGTCTATTCTATGCAATACTTGCCTGAGTTCAATCCGCCGCACAGTGAAACCATTCAGTCATCAGACAACTTTGGGCAATACCTTTTTCGATAGTACAGGGAAAATAGCGCCCAGGATGATAAGTGGTATTACGTACAGCATGACATGGCCTGCGTTTAGATAATGATCTCCTGTTGCCAGCCTCGCTATCATGCCGAATGGAGAGGGATCCAGGAAGAAGCTCACACCAACTGCGATAACCACAACAATGGAGTAAATAAACTGCGATCTCTCCCTATCCCTGAAGAGCATTGAAATCAACGCAGCAGTCAGGGAAATGGTAGTGGCGATGATCATCGAGAAGGCCAGTACGAGTACCGGGTTTTGTATCGCAAAACCATTGAACTGCAGAAGCAAAGCCCAGAGGAAGCACTGCAGCATGGAGATGATGATAGAGGCAGATATCTTGGCGCCAAGAATAAGGTTCAATGATACCGGCGCTGATAGCAAAGTAGCCAGTGTCTTATTCTGAATCTCCTCGGAAACGGAATCTATCACCATGCTCCCGGCTACGAAAGCCGGGAAAAACATCAGCACCGGTATAATAAGCGTATATAGAAATTCGTAGGTTGTGTACGGCTTGCCGCCCATATCGCCGTAACGCACCTGCACGCCTAATTGTTTGCGTAGATAATTCTCATATTGCTCAAGCGGTCCCCTTAATACCATGAGCACTATGGTTGCGCGGGAATCCATTTCAGGCAGTACCAGCTTCATTTCCAGGATATTATTTTTGATATCCGGTATGAAAACGATGGTATCGATAGACCCCGCTTTAAATGCACGCTCGGCCTCATCAGAATCGGTAAAGGCTCTCACGTGAAGATTACGCTGACGAAGGAGCGCCGTAAAGCGATTCTGGTTGTCCCCGATGACACCGACCCTAAGGTCTATATTGGTGTTTTGCCCTATGGAATCAGGATCGTAAAAAGCCATCAGTCCCACCAATAGTATTGAGGAAAAAGAGGCAATGAAAAGCTGGATGAGAATGGCAAACATGATGGTCTTTTCTTTTCTGACGGATTTCAGCTCATGGGAGACGATTGAAAAAAAAGCTTTCATGGCCGCATACCGATAACAGATATATTGTAGGTAAGATGGATGGCCGACCCCATCAGGATTGCGAATAGATAGTATCTCGCTCCCAGGCGATACGTGATCAGACAAACTGCCGTAGTTGCAACGACATGTATTGCCAGGGGCATCCACAGCAGGTTGGTGTTATATAAGGCGGCGGTGAAGACTGACTCGGAGATGACACTCAGGGAGAAGTAGAGCAACAATTTTTCGCCCAGGAAGAATGCTACCGCCGATACAAGGGCAAGCGCCAGAGCCGCCTTCCACGATTTAAGGAACCTATTTTTTATGAGAACGGCAACACCCGTTGATTTAGCAATCTCTTCTACGATGACTGCAACAACGAGTAAAACCCACAGCGCGGACGGCATGGGCAAATTGAAGGCGAAGATGATGGCGCTGAGTTGAAACATGACCACTGCGGGGATAAGCAACAGGGTAAATATAAATATTGATGCGGTAATGTGCCTTTTGTCAAGCGCGAGATATATCGCCTCACTGAGCTTTTGATACAGGGGTTTGAAATTAGACAGGAATTCTTCATTGAAGACACGGATGCCTACCACCATGGAAAGTATGAATACCAGGTACATTGGCCCTGTGGAGAAGAGATATTCCTTCAAACCGAAGGGCTCTCCCCGGTACATTTGCACCGCCAGGGAAAGAGGTGATATGTAACTGAGGTCGTTAATCCCGCTGAACATGGCAGGAAATACCAGGAAAACTGTCACCAGCGTCACTGCTGACATGGAGAAAAAGGTCTGGTCTTTGAATGTCCTGTAAAACAGGGCTACGCCCAGGTAGACGCCAAAAATGAAAAGAATTACGGGAAGGAATATGGCCAGCGCCAGCGGGATATTGCCCTGGAAAAATATTGTGATGACGATCACCGCTATGACTGAATATACAAAATAGGGGAGCATTTTCCCCACGATTATCTCAGCCGGCCTGATCGGGGCAGAAAGCAAAATGCTGAGCCGCCTGTTTAGCTTCTCTTCAATGAAACTGCTGGTGAAGAAAATAATGATAAAGAAGATAGGCACGACGTAAAAAAATGCCAGCAATACCTGGGCCAGTGGAATAGGTGGATTCATCAGCGAGGGGATTACGATCTCTTTATTGCTGGCAAACTCTGCCTTGAATTGGTGCAATTTGCTCTCATCTCCAAGATCCGCCAATTGAAGCTTCACGGCCGCATCAGTTGCATTAGTCGGGGCAAGAGGAACAGCCGTGATATCTCCTGAATCCGGCTCTGTGGTGGAAGCAGTATTTGCGCCGCCGATTATCTCTGAAAGCGATGCAGATGCTACTGTGGAATTGTTTGTCGCAGACTTAAGATAGTTTATTTCGACGCGTAAAGGGAATGCCCGGTCTATATCGTACTCGTTAGATATGCGAACCAGTTCCTTTTTGGCCAGGTATTGCTTCAAAGCGCCCGCTGCGTACTGCGACTTCTGGTCCTCCCGGTAAAAAGCCCTATCATTATCAACATATATATCGATCGCCTTATTATTCAGCATGGCCAGCCCGTCAGCATGCTGTAGCTCCAGCACACTAAAGCGCTGATCGCTAATTTTGGGGCCGCCCGGTGTTATGCCCACCGCGTAAAAGCCCTTGCTCAGTACGGAGCCGCCAGTGGAAATGAGAAAGAATATCGAAAGGGCTGCAAGTGCTATGATGATGACTGCAAACCTGGATTTTCCGCGGAAACGAGTACTGAAGCGCAGGATTTCATGTTTGGCGATGATTAATATATTGCGCACTTGTTATAATATATCATTAAATAATGCATATTTATATCTGGAGCCGGGGCACAGGACTGCAAAATACAAATCAACCGGGATACAACGAATACAGAAAGGATGATTAAACTCAAAGGAGTCAGTAAGTTCTATGATCAGTTCGCGGCTGTCGAAGCGCTGGACCTTGAGGTTCAGGATGGCGAAATAATGGGAATAATAGGTCATAACGGGGCGGGTAAAACCACAACGCTTAAGATGATAGCAGGCCTGATTGAGCCAACCTCAGGTATGATAGAAATTATGGGCAGGAGTTTAGCCAAAGACAGCATCGCCATAAAGAAATCACTGGGATTTTTACCTGAAGAAAGCCCGCTGTACGAAAGCATGAATGTCAGCGAATATTTGTTATTCTTTTCCGAACTATACGGGTTGCCCAAAAGAATTGCTCTGGATAGAATTGAGGCGATACTTGATTCCCTCAATTTAGAAGAAAGACAGAAATTAACCGGAGAGCTTTCCAAGGGGATGAAAAGGAAGGTTGCCATTGCGCGTGCTTTACTGCATGATCCGGCTTTGTTGATACTCGATGAGCCAAACTCCGGACTCGATCCTTTAACATCATTCTTCATTATAGATTATCTGAAAAAGCTGAAAGGGCGGGGTAAAACCATCTTGCTGAGCGCCCACAATCTCTTTCATGTCGAATATATTTGTGATCGTATTGCCATAATGAAGCAGGGCAAGCTGCTGATTTGTGATACTATGAAAGAACTGGTAAAGAGATTGGGCAAGCGGGAGTACCAGGTTATCTTCAGGGCGGACCAGGAATTGGACTACGAAAAAAAAGACGACAACTATTCGCTTAAAACCGCCGACATCGGGGAGATAGCCGCTGTGCTCAAGCAAATATCCGATAGAAATTGGACGCTGGTGGACTTATCCATGCGGCAATCGGCGCTTGAGGAAATATATATAAACCTGATGACCGATGCAACCTATGTGTGAAAAAAGGGAATCAGATGATTGACTAAACTCTTTCAGGAGCGAAATATGTCAGAGCGCAAGTTATCTAAAGGCAAGGTTAGAGGAAAATCGGCACAGCGGCTGCGCAAGATAGATAAAGAAACAGCCGAGTTGCAGCAGAGGGCTTTGGCGTCCAGTCATCTTGCCAGCCTCGGGGAACTGGCATCGGGTATCGCTCATGAAGTAAATAACCCGTTAGCCAGTATAGTGCTTTACACCCAACTTTTAATGGAAGAGGATTTGCCGGCGAAGACCAAGAGTGATGTTATGTCCATATATGAAAGCGCCGTGAGGGCTATTAATATCATCAGAAGGTTGCTGACCTTTGCGCGTCAACAACTGCAACAAAAAATGGCCACCGACATCAACGAAATGGTAGCTGTAACGCTTGAACTCAGGAAGTACGCGTTGGAAACGTCAAATATCCGGGTGAGAACTGAGTTAGCCCCCGGTTTGCCCCTGACGCTGGCGGACGCCGGACAAATACAGCAAGTCTTTCTTAATATTGTTTTGAACGCAGAGGCCGAGATGAAATTGAGACATGGCAAAGGCAGCCTTTTCATTACTACTGAACTGGTCGATAACACTATCAAGGTATCATTTACAGATGACGGGCCTGGCATCACACCGGAAAACATGAGAAAAATCTTTGATCCCTTTTTTACCACCAGGGAGGTGGGAGAGGGTACCGGTTTGGGATTAAGCATCTGTCACGGTATTGTGGCTGACCATGACGGTAAAATATACGCCGAAAGCGAAGCGGGCAAAGGGGCGACTTTTTATGTTGAATTACCGGTAATTCCCTGCCAGGCGGCTGATAAAAAGGGACAGTTAGTGCAGCCGAATACTTTGAAGGCCGGCAATCGCAGGATATTGATAGTTGATGATGAGGTAAGCATTTTGGATTCTTTGAGCAGGTTACTGGTAAAACATGGTTACAGGGTTGATACGGCCGATAATTGCCTGTCCGCACAGGATATGATATTGAGCGGAAAATATGACTGTATTTTATTGGATATAAAATTGCCCGGTATGAGTGGAATTGAGCTATATGAAGAGATAAAAAACGTGGACGCTTCATTGGTCAGGAAGATTGCCTTTATAACCGGCAATATTATGGAGCGGGAAACCAGGCAATTCCTGCAGGAAAACCGCGTCACATATTTTGTCAAACCATTTGAAATGAAACAATTAATCAAAGAACTGGATAACCTGTTTAGCCAGGAAGACGGTTGATTTGAAATATTCTTTTGAACCGCTATATCGTCAATTGATTTGACCATGATACTATTAGCGTTCCCTGAAATGCGGGTAACACCCGGCCAAAACAAGCTTGGATGACAATACTCATGAAGTCACCATCCTTACTGGCCTGGAAACCGTAAGACATGAAGGTTAGCTATGCAAACCGGTAATCTACCAGACCGGCTATCCATTTTCAGTGGGTCAGTCCAGTTTTCACTACGGTACCCACTTATAGCCTAACTCTTGCGCCTTCTTAAAGTCAGCATCGGCCTTGTCGTAGGCGCCTTTTTTGTTATACGCATTCCCCCGGTTTCTGTAAGCCACGGCAAACTTCGGGTCCAGATCCATAGCCTTAGTGCAATCAGCAATGGCTTTATCGTAGTCACCTTTGAGAAAATAGGCACGCCCACGGTCATTGTAGGCCCCGGCGTCTCCCGGGTTCAGCGAATTAGCCGTGGTGTAATCAGCAATGGCTTTGTCGAAGTCTTCTTTTTCCGCATAGGCAAGCCCGCGGTTGAGGTACGTCCCGGCAGCCTGCGGGTCCAATTCTATGGCCCTGGTGAAATCGGCAATGGCCTGGCCGTAGTCCTTTTTTTGATAATGGGCAGACCCGCGGTTGAGGTATGTCCCGGCAGCCCTGGGGTCCAATTCTAAGGCCCTGGTGAAATCAGCAATGGCCTGGCCGTAGTGCTTTTTTTGATAATGGGCATCCCCACGGTTGAGGTACACCCCGGCAACCGTGGGGTCCAATTCTATGGCCCTGGTGAAATCAGCTATGGCCTTGTCGTAATCACCCTGGTGATAATATGCAGCCCCACGGCCGGTGTAAGCACCGGTATCTTTCCGGTTCAGGTAGATAGCTCCTGAGAATTCAGAAATGGCTTTGGCGTAGTCACCGGGCATATCCACCTCCTGGTGATAGTGTATTTAACATTTTATTAAATCCATTTAAGGCAGCCCATGAATATGATCAGTGCCAGAGCATCGACGGCGAAGATGGTGCCCACGGTGATCAGCTTGCTTTTAACTGTCTTCATGTCGAAAACCCAGAAAGACATGAGGAAGAATGTCATATAGCCGATCAGCCAGATGAGCCAGGGGGCGCCCATATTCCACCAGGGGTACTCCCAGGTGAGCGCGCCCACCCAATTGAGCAGGCACTCGATGCCTACGGCCAGAGCGGAATTAACAACTGCAAAGAGGAGCCGGTTGGGAATTCCCAGGATTTTCATGTTCTTATCAGCCGGTAGCAGCTTGCACATGACTATGCCCATTAAGGCAAACATGAAGCATATCTCGATATTAAGGCCTATCAGGATAACCAGCGAACTCCCGTTGCCCGGCGTGCCCCAGACCGGTGCATAGCCCGTGAAATGGAATACCAGGCCGTTCCATATCTCGTTGAACCAGTCCATCAGCCAGAGCGCCAACCCGGCCAGCACCAGGCTCCAATTCCTGCGTTCCACCTCGTTGGCGTAGACATACATGACCAGCAACAGCAGGGGGATAACGTACCATTGGAAATGGCTTCCGTCCCGTAACAATGCCAGGGCTTTAGCGGCAGATTCTGCCATATTACACCTCCTTAAAGTGCTTAACGATCAGATATTCGAGACAATATCAGGCTGAAAGACCCAGCCGCCTCCTCGAATCATTGAGGAGCTCTTCGAAGTTAACAGCCGATGCAGGCTGCTGCCTGGCTGCCAGCACCTTGGCCGTGGTCTTTTGTACTGCCAGCGCCCGGGGATTAATGCCCTGCTGCTTGGCTTCGCTGAGTATACCGGATGACAATGGGCCCAGGTAATCACGCAGAACCCTGAAGACGTCATCCGTGGTGCCGCCCAGTACATCCACCACGCCCAGTATCGCGCCGCCTGCGTTAGATATGAAATCGGGCACTGCCAGCACGCCGTTCTTAAAGAGTAGCGCCTCTGCTTCATCAGTCATCGGTATATTAGCGATACTGGAGATAATTTTCGCCTTTATGTGGCCGGCATTTTTCCTGGTTATGACATAAGGCCTGGCGCCGGGTATGAGGATATCCACCGGAAGGCCGTAAATCTCCTTAGACCTGATGCGCTTGGCATTCTTATATTCGGCTATGGCTTTATCGCCGGTGGTCTTGCGTGTTTCTAAAAGGGCCTTTACATCCAGGCCGTCCTTGTTGTAAATGGCCCCGTTAAGGGTTGAAATCGCCACCACCCTGGCGCCGGACTCCGTGATGTAGCGCGCCACCCCGCCGCCGACTTTGCCAAAGCCTTCGATGGCCACACGGGCGTTCTTGATATTAACGCCGGCGAACTGGCAGGCAGCCAGGGCTGCCACTACCACGCCGTAGCCGGTAGCATGATCCTCCAGGGGTTCACCGTCCAGCATCTGCGTTGAAAGGCCGGTAAATTTCTTGGGCACACCGGCGCCCTCAAAGAAAGTGGCAACGTCATCATTATCGGTGCCCATGTCGGCTGCCAGGGTTATCCCTGAACCCAGCAGGGATTTGACGGCCCTGCCGAAGGAGAGCATAAGCTCTTTGCGCTGGGGTCCGTGTATCGCTGGTTCGGCCCAGATGCCGGCCTTGGCGCCTCCGATGGGGAAATCCAGGATGGCAAATTTATGCGTCATGGCCCTGGCAAGCTGGAATATCTCCTCGGTAGTGATGTCAGGAAGCATACGTGTTCCGCCCGCCGCGCCGCCTGAGGAAACAGTATCTACCACCACGACACCTCTCAGCTCTGTAACCGGGTCATAAACATGCAATACTTTCTCAGGTCCAAGTTGATCGATCGTAGTAACCCATGCCGGCATTTTAACTTACCTCCTTTTCATGGTCTGGCCAATTATTACCACAAAGCATTTCAGAATGCAATGGGGGCTGCAAACTTCTACAGCAGCACAGTTATCCGGCTGAATAATTATACCAGTGTTATGGTTATTTTCTGTAGTGCTGGCAGCGTTGGCAGAAGTAGCTACCGCGCTGGCCAACTACGATACGTGCTACCGGTGTGCCGCAAGCGGGGCAGGGTTGGCCGTCACGGTGAGCAACGGCAAATTCCTCGTGTGCGGTGCCGGTTTTGCCATCGGGCGAGCGGTAGTTGCGGATGCTGGCGCCATGGTTGCGTATGCCCTTTTTCAATACCTCCCTGATGGCCCCGTGCAGCGCTCTTGTCTCGGCCGGGGTAAGCGATTTTGCCGGCCTTAAAGGGTGGATCTTCGCCTTGAAAAGAGCTTCGTCGGCGTACATGTTGCCAATACCTGCGATATGTTCCTGGTTTAATAAGGCCGATTTGATGGGGATGGTGCGGGATTTCAAGATCCCGGCCAGCGCCTTTGCAGTGAACCGGCCGTTAAGCGGCTCGATGCCGAGTCTGCCCACTATTTCAGTGGGGTCAGTCACAAGATACATTGTTCCGAAACGCCTGACATCCGTGTAAACGAGGCGGCTGCCATCATCGAAGAAAAATTCCAGGCGTGTGAACGGTTCTTCTTCAGCGGGGTTCCACAGCAGAGCGCCAGTCATGCGCAGGTGTATTATGAGGTTACTGCCATCTGAGAGGCCTATTATCAGGTATTTGCCGCGGCGGGACAGCCCTATTATCCTGCGCCCTACCAACCCATTGCAGAATTGCTCCGGAGATAACCTTTGAACTGGCCGGGTATCGATAATCCTGACGCCCGCAAAAGTCCGGCCGGCCAAACAACGTTCAAGCGCATTCTTGATGGTCTCGACTTCGGGCAGTTCCGGCATCAGGACATCTCGCCCCAGTTTGGGCCGGCTTTAACATCGATCTTCAGCGGTACGGCCAGCATCATGGCGTTGGGCATGATCTCTCGTACGAGTTGCTTCAGGATGTCCATTTCAGCGGCCGGCGCCTCGAAGACAAGTTCGTCGTGTACCTGCAGTGTCAGCATGGTTTTCAGCCCGCGCTTCACCATTTCGCGGTGCAGGTTAACCATGGCTATCTTGATAATGTCGGCGGAGGTGCCCTGCACGGGCATATTGATGGCCATCCTTTCGGCAGCTTCGCGTGCCAGGCGGTTAGTGGAGTTGATCTCAGGTATATAGCGCCTGCGACCCAGCACGGTTTGAACGTAACCGAGTGCAGCCGCCTGCCGCTTGGTGTTCTCAATGTAGTTTTTCACGCCCGGGTAGCGCTTAAAGTAAGTGCTGATGAAGAGTTCTGCCTCCTCCCTGGTAAGGTCGGTGGCCTGCTGCAGGCCATAGCCGCTCATACCGTAAATAACGCCGAAATTGATCGTCTTGGCTGCCCGGCGCATCTTTGTGGTGACTTCGGCATCGGGAACGCCGAAGACCTCAGATGCCGTATGTGTGTGTATGTCCTCATCTCTCTGGAAGGTGGCTATCAACTCTGCGTCTTGCGAGATGTGTGCCAGCGCCCGCAGGTCTATCTGCGAATAGTCCGCGGAAAGCAGCAGCCAACCGGGTTGGGCAATGATAGCCTGCCTGATCTTAGACCCGATCTCGCCGCGGATGGGCAGGTTTTGCAGGTTGGGCTCGCTGGATGACAGCCTGCCGGTCGTTGTACCGGCCTGGTTGAAGCTGGTGTGCACCCTTCCGGTATTCGGGTTTATCAGGAGCGGCAGGGCATCAGTGTAGGTGGATTTGAGCTTGGCAAGCTGGCGGTACTCGAGGATAAACCTGATAACTGGGTGAACGTCTTTCAGTTCATCCAGTATTGCAGCATCGGTAGAGTACCCGCTCTGTGTCTTACGCGCTGAAGCAGGCTTAAGCTTCAATTCGTTGAAAAGGACAGCGGATAGCTGCTGCGGGGAGTTGATATTGAACTGGTGTCCAACAGCGTTATAGATCTCCTTTTCCAGGCGCAGCATATCTGCGCCCAGGTTAGATGACATTTCCATCAGCAGCGCCTTGTCCAGCAGGACGCCGTTCAGTTCCATCCCGGCCAGCAGGGGCACGAGGGGCATTTCGACATCATTGAATAAACTCCACAGATCCTCGGAGCGCAGTTCCTGCGCCAGCGACTCATTGAGCCTGAGTGTTACATCTGCATCGGTGCAGGCCACTGCGCTGACCTGCTCTATAGGAGAGCGTGCCAGGGAAACATGCTTTGCCCCGCTGCCGGTCAAGTCGGAAAGTTCGAGTATTTCCATGCCGAGCTTATTAAATGCCAGTGATTTGAGATTGAGAGATTTTTCACCCAGCAGGTAAGCGGCTATTAAGATATCATGAGATATACCGTGCATTGCCAGGTGGTTCTGTGCCAGGAGGATGATATCGAATTTACCGTCATAGGCTATACGGGCGTAGCGGTCCTGTTCGATAAAGGGTTTCAGGGCTTTGATGACCCTGTCAAGCGGCAACTGTGCTACCTGGCTGAGCGACATGTGCCCTACTGGGATGTAGTACGCTTCGCCCTTGCCCGGAGATATGGCGATACCTACCAGGCTATCCCGCATGGCATTGTTGCCTCCCGGGACTGCTGATATGACGAAGGTACCTGTATAGGAGAGCTGCAGCGCCAGTTCATCCAGCGCGGCTTCAGTGCTGATAATGCGGTAATTGGTTTTAGCTGTCTCTGCCTGCCGGGGAGTATCAGCAGGGTCAACTCCTATCTCCGCGGGCAGGCGTGACAGCATGTTGGAGAATCCCAGTTCGCGGAAGAGTTCCACCACCTTATTGCGGTCGTATGAGCTGACTGCGCAGGATGGCATATCAAATGTTATGGGGACGTCGGTGACTATCTCAGCCAGCTTGCGGTTTTGTATGGCTAATTCGTGGTTGGCTTTAAGCAGTGAGCGGATCCTCCCGGGTTCTACTTCATCTATACGGCTGTAGATGCCGTCGAGGTCGGTGTACTGTTGGAGCAGCTTCACCGCCGTCTTGTCGCCGATGCCCTTGACCCCCGCTATATTATCTGAGGGGTCGCCGACCAGCGCCTTATAGCTGATGAGCTGATGCGGGTTGAGGTCATATTTCCCATGGACGCCCGCTTCATCGTAAACCACGGTATCAGCAAAGCCGCGCCTGGGCGACATCACGCGGATGCCGGGCTTGACCAACTGCAGCATGTCGTTGTCGCCGGTCACGATCAAAGTGTCGATGCCCTTTGAATCCGCCTGCCGGCTGAGCGTGCCGATGATATCGTCCGCCTCAAAGCCGTCCATCTCGAAAATGGGAAGGTTAAAGGCCTGGGCAAGCTGGTGCACGCGTTCTATCTGGGTTATAAGTTCGGGAGGAGTCTTGGGGCGCTGCGCCTTGTAGTCCTCGAACATCTCGTGCCGGAAGGTAGGGGCATGGCGGTCGAAGGCGATAGCCCAGTAGTGGGGCTTAGTCTCACGCAGCAGCTTGAGCAGTGTGCTGGCAAAGCCCTGTACAGCATTTACCATCTCACCGCTGCGCGCGATAGTCAGGGGCGGCAGGGCATGGAAAGCGCGGTGTATCAATGCATTGCCGTCGAAGAGTATAAAAAGGGGTTTTTCTATGGACATCTCCGCCTGCCCGGCCTTATTTCCACTGTAGTTGAGCTAATTATATATTATCCACGTATTATTAGGAACTCTGCGCGCAGCAATATTACATTGAAACAGTTGTGGTATACTGGTAATTTATACAGGAGTAAATGCGAAGTGGCTAAGCGGGATATACTTTCGGTCGCGGATTTTGGCCCGGGCGAAGTTGAGCAATTAGTTAAGAAAACCATCAAGAGCAAAAAAGAGACCTGGCCGCAGGTGCTGGCGGGCAAGAATATCGCCCTGCTGTTTGAAAAGCCGTCCCTGCGTACCAGGATGAGCTTCGAACTGGCCGTGCACCAACTGGGTGGTTACGCCATTTATATGTCGCCGGACGAGATAGGCCTGGGCAAGCGCGAGTCCGTGCCGGACGTGGCGCATGTGCTGAGCCGCTACGTGCAGGGCGTTGTAGCGCGTACCTTCCTGCACCGCACACTGGAAACCATGGCTGAATATGCCAGCATACCGGTAATAAATGCCCTCTCCGACTACGAGCATCCCTGCCAGGCCATGGCCGACCTGACCACGATATATGAGCGCAAGGGAAAATTCAAGGGGTTAAACCTGGCCTTTATCGGTGACGGCAACAACGTTGCCAGCTCCCTGCTGATAGGCTGCGCCATGGTGGGCATCAATTTTCTTATTGCCACGCCGCAGGAATACAGCCTGAAGGACAATGTGTTAAGGATAGCCAATAAATACGCCGAGCAAACCGACAGCCACATCATGCTGCTGGAAGAGCCTGCTATGGCTGCACAGGATGCGGATATTATTTATACAGATGTCTGGACCAGCATGGGCCAGGAAGAGGAGTATGAGCAACGGCGCATAGCTTTTGCCGAATACCAGGTGAATGAGAAATTGCTGTCGTATGCTAAAAAGGATGCCATCGTTATGCACCCGCTGCCCGCCCACCATGGTGAGGAAGTTGCAGTGGGCATCATAGATAAGTACCGCTCGGTAATCTTCGACCAGGCGGAAAACCGCCTCCATTTCCAGCGCACGCTGCTGGCGGAACTGTATAAATAAATACGCGGCGTCACAGATTTTCGTAGTATTACGTATTAAAGGTTATTATTTTACCTGTTAAAATGGCTATATTCAGATGAACCCGATTGTTTCAATAGTTGGCCGGCCGAATGTGGGCAAGTCGACCCTGTTCAACCGCATAGCCGGCGCACCCATTGCTATCGTCGAGGACCTGCCTGGCACCACCCGTGACCGTATCTTTGCCGACGTGCGGGTGCTGGATAACGAGATAACGCTCATTGATACCGGCGGGCTGGAGCCGCTGCCCGGCTCTGAAATGAGCAGGAAGATAAAGAAACAGGTGGAGGCGGCCATCGCCGAATCCGATTTCATCATCTTTGTCGTGGATGTGAGGGATGGACTGATAGCAGCCGATAAGGAAATTTCCGATAACCTGCGCAAGCTGGGCAAGCCGGTGGTGCTGGCTGTCAATAAGGCAGAAACCGAGAAATTGAGGGGATCCTGCAGTGAATTCTACCAGCTTGGCCTGGGCGATCCGCTGCCTATCAGTGCCCACCATGGCAAAGGCATAAATGAGTTGATTGAAGCGCTGGTTAAACAGCTCCCGCCGCCGACTGAAGCGGTTGAAGACAGCGGCAAACCGAAGCTGGCTATAGTGGGGCGGCCGAATGTGGGCAAATCCTTGTTGCTCAATGCTATTGTAGGGGCGGACCGGAGCATAGTTGATGCCACGGCCGGGACCACGCGAGACGCCACTGATACTATGGTCAGGTATAAGGACAAAGATATCGTGCTGATAGATACAGCCGGCATACGTAAGCGCGGCAAGACGGGGAGGGGACTGGAGTATTACGGACTGGTGCGCTCGCTGCGCGCCATTAACCGCTGCGATGTAGCCCTGCTGGTTATGGATGCCAGCGAGTTTATAGCTGCGCAGGATACACATATAGCCGGCTATATCAAGGAAGCCTGCAAGGGTATCGTGCTAATAATTAACAAATGGGACCTGGCCGATGCCGATAGCCAGGATGATTACGTTGCCCTGGTAGATAAGCGCATGAAATTCATTGCTCATGCACCCATTTTGTTTGTATCAGCCATAACCGGCCTGGGTGTGAAGAATGTGCTGCCCATCGCGCTGGAGGCCTGGAGCGAGAGGCAGAAGCTGTTACCCGATGGTGTCATCGACAGGCTGATCAAGGACGCAGTTGCGGCGCACGCGCCGCCTCCTAAAGGAACCAAGCGGCTGCTGGTATTCCGTGCTTACCAGGGGAGCTCCAACCCGCCTTCTTTCACCTTTCTGGTCAATGATCCGCAATTGGTGCATTTCTCTTATGAAAGATACCTTGAGAACAGACTTCGCCAGACGTTCGGTTTTTCCGGCACCTCGCTCAAGTTAGTCTTTAAGAAGGCTTCTAAAAAGGGAGGTAAAAGCGGAGGGAAAATCCCGTGATTCTAATCATTAAATATGCGGCCGTAGCCAGCATCTCCTACCTTGTTGGGGCTATCCCCTTCGGCCTGATTATCAGCCAGAAGATGGCTAACGTTGATATCCGCAAACGTGGCAGCGGCAACATCGGCGCCACCAATGTTTTCCGCACACTGGGCGTCAGGTTGGGACTGATAACTGCGGTGCTTGACCTGTCCAAGGCCGCGCTGGCGGTGCTGGTATCCATGTTTATCATTAGCAATGACCCTTTTAGTGTAGCTGGCTATGCTATACAGGTGCAGTTTGCACAGATACTGGCGGCCATTATGGTTATGGTAGGCCATAACTGGTCGGTCTATATTAAGTTCAAGGGTGGTAAAGGCGTGGCCTGTTTCATCGGTGGCCTGCTGGTAATCAACTGGGTGGCCGCGCTCATCGGCATGGCGGCCGGGATAACCATCGCCTTGACGACACGCTACGTGTCACTGGGTTCCATGCTGGCGGCGGTTTGTGTCCTGCTTGCGCTGGTCGTGCTGGCCCTGCTGGCGGTCTCGGCGCCGGTATATATAGTTTACGGTTTGCTATCGGTGGGGCTCATTGTCTTTCAACACCGCAGCAACATCCTGCGACTGCAATCAGGTACAGAACTCAAGCTGGGCGATAAGGGCGCAAAAGTAGAACTCTAAAAGGGTAAATCGAAAAGTTCCGTTCCGGATAGACGTACAGTCAGGCCAGGTGCTGGAGCAGATTTTCCTCGGGGCGGGAGTATTCCGTGGCTTTGGGCAGGCTGGCGCTGAGATCTTCAAGCAACTGCCGCTGGCGCTGATCGAGTTTGTCAGGTGTAAGCAGTTTCACGATAACTATCTGGTCGCCCCTATTCTTCGAATTAAGCTTTTGAAAGCCTTTGTCCTTAACGCGGAAAACCCTGCCATGCTGCGTGCCCGCGGGCACTTTCAGGGTGAAACTACCCTCCATGGTCGGTATATCCAGCGTGCAGCCGAGTGCGGCCTGGGCGAAATTGAGCGGCAAGGCCATAACCAGGTCGGAATGGCGGCGCACGAAATATTTGTGTGATTTTATCTCGAAACGTATGTACAGGTCGCCGGGTGAGCCGCCGTAATGGCCGGCTTCGCCTTCATGGGACATCCTCATCTGGCTTTCTTCATCAACCCCTGGCGGGATGTTGAGGGGGAGCCGTTTTTTTACCTTCTCACGGCCCTGGCCCCGGCATTGCTGACAGGGTGCAGTGATGATTGTGCCCTGACCGCCGCAGGTGGAACAGGTGGAGGTCTGCACAAAGCGGCCGAAGATGCTCTGCTGCGTGCGCCGTACCTGCCCGGCGCCGTTGCAGTCGGGGCATTTTTCAGGGTTGGTGCCCGGACGGCTACCCACGCCTTTGCAGCTTGAGCACAGCTCGACCCTGGAAACTTCGACATCCTTGCCGGCGCCAAAATAAGCTTCATCAAATGAAAGGCTTACCTTAACGCCGATATCGGCGCCCTTATGCGGCGAACGCCTCTGTGATGTGGATGCTGTGCCACCGAAGAAAGCCTCGAAGATATCGCCCAGCCCGCCGAACTCGAAGGAGTCGAAGCCCATGCCCCCGCCGCCGTTGCCCGGCGCCTGACCGGTGCGGTCATAGAAAGCGCGCTTTTGTGGGTCGGAGAGAACCTCGTAGGCCTCGTTTATTTCCTTAAACCGTTCGTTGGCCTCGGGGTTGGCATTACGGTCGGGATGGTGTTCCATGGCCATGCGGCGGAAGGCCTTCTTGATCTGCTCATCAGTGGCATTGCGCGGCAGTCCCAGTAGCGAGTAATAATCAATTGCAGGTGTCATTGAAAAAGCCTCAATTAAACAGTATAAACAATTGCAGTTTGCCGAATCAAATATTAGCTACGGAGTTGTTGAATGGACGGTGGTTAAAGGCCATGAAAATGCATTTGTCAGGATTTTGACCTAAGATGTATGATTAGAAAGCTTATGATAGACGAGATAGAAAGGGCACTTGCCGCCCGCCCGAAGATGGTTATTGTAGACAGCAGCCTGACTGATTCGGCAGTGCTTTTGCCTATCTACCAGACAGAAGGAAAATGCCACATTATTTTCACCAAGCGAACCGACCATCTCACTCACCACAAAGGACAGATATCCTTTCCGGGCGGAGGCCGCCACGATAAGGATAAATCGCTGCTGGAAACGGCCCTCCGTGAGAGTTATGAAGAGATAGGGTTGAAGGTATCAGATGTCCGGATACTGGGTGAACTGGATGACGCTGCCACGGTAACCTCGCTGTACAGGATTGTCCCGTTCATAGGTTTGATACCCTATCCATATGATTTCAAGATTGACCGTTTCGAAGTCGATGAAGTTTTCGGCCTGCCGCTGGAAGGGCTTCTGAATAATGCGAACAGGAAAGAGGAGGAACTGGTTTACGGGGATAAAATTATCAGGGTCTTTACATATGAGCTGAACGGACGGGTCATCTGGGGCGCTACGGCCTGGATATTGAACCAGTTCCTCGAGATACTGCGGAAGGTGAGTGGAACTCACTACAACAATTAATTCTGCGCATTCACTCTGGAATATTTTTAATAAGTCTAATAAAAATAGTCAAGTATAGTAATAATAAAAGTCAGGAAAAGTTGATTATTTTTGACACACTTCCATCAAATTCCTTATAATCATGCACAGGGTGAAAAGATGGCAGTAAAAGATTATTACAACCTGTTGGGGATACCGAGGAATGCCCTTGAAAAGGATATTAAGTCAGCCTACCGCAGGTTGGCGCGCAAATTCCATCCGGACGTAAACCCCGGCGATAAAACTGCCGAGGCTAAATTCAAGGAAGTCAATGAAGCCTTCGAGGTGCTGTCAGACCCGGGTAAGCGTAAGAAATACGACCAGTACGGGTCTGACTTCGAGAATGCGGAGGTTTTTGCCCGTGCCAGGCAGCAGTCCCAGCAGCAACGCAGCAATTATGGCCGTGGCGCCGGCGGGGCGCCTTTTACAGCGTATGAAACCCAGGATATGGGCGATCTCAACGAGGTCTTCGAGAGCCTCTTCAGGGGCATGGGCGGTGGTGGGACAAGGGGTGGGGGAAGGAAGGCGCGCCGCGGGCAGGATATCGAGCACCAGATCGAGTTGAGCATGGGAGAAGCTTTCAACGGCACCAGGCGTGTGCTTGAGCTGAAATCTGAGCAGACCTGCTCCGCCTGCCAGGGGTTAGGAAAGTCTAAGAACGGCGTTTGCACGCAATGTGGCGGCGCGGGCAGGGTGATCAAGCCGCGCAGGCTGGAAGTGAAGATCCCTGCCGGCGTTAAGGAGGGCTCGAAGGTGCGGGTAGCCGGGGAAGGGGAGGCGGGCGCTGGCGGCGCCGGAGGCGATCTCTATTTGATTATCAAAGTTGCAGCGCATGAAATATTTAAGCGGGAGGGCGATGACCTGCTGGTGGACGTCCCTGTATCGCTGACGGCTGTGGTGCTGGGAGGGGAAGTGCAGGTACCCACTTTGAAAGGCAGCAAGCTGGCCTTGAAGATACCGCCGGAGACGCAGAACGGCAAGGTCTTCAAATTGGCGGGACAGGGCATGCCGCGCCTCAACGATACCAAGTGCGGAGATATGCTGGCCAGGGTTTCCGTGGTGCTTCCCACCAATCTTAGCCTCAGGGAACGCGGCCTCTTTGAGCAACTGAGGTCGATGCGGCCCATTTGATATTGATGTTGAATCTACGAGGTGATAAGCTAAAGTGGCCCCCGAAGTAAATGAACCAAAGTATGTAATCAGCATAGCGGCCAGGCTATTGGGCTGCGAGATCCATACCTTGCGCTATTATGAGAGGCTGGGGGTTGTTAAGCCCTATCGCTCTGAAGGCAATATACGTTATTATTCCGAGTCCGACATGGTGAGGCTGCGCCATATCAAGGTGCTGATGGATGACATGGGCATCAACATAGCCGGCGTAGATGTCATCATGAGGCTCAGCGAGAAGCTGGCCGAGACGCAGCGCAAGATTGACGGACTTGAATCCGAGTTGAAGAAGCACCGCAAAACAGATACGCTCAAAACGAAAATTAAACCGGGAGGTTAATAATGGCTGAAGCCAGGACAGATATTGCCCCGGCCGGCTGGCAGATCACCGCGGCCACTATTTCATGCGACAGGGTCAGCGACTATGTAACCCTGATGGTTAAAAGGGATTGGTCATGCGAATGCACCTGGAGCAATAGGCATAAAGTAGTGGCGCTGCAAAATCCGCAGCGTAAATTCGCCAGGGATATTAAAGTTAGGATCGCTAAATGCCGGTGGCCGGATTGCAAATACGTTCTGGAATACCGCGATAAGCTCATCGCCGAAGAAACAGCCGTTAATAAATAATCATATGAAACAGGAAAGGTTTACCGAACAGGCACAAGAAGTGCTGGGCGCCTCCCAGCAATTGGTCAGCAGGTTCCGCAACTCGATGTGGGATGTTGAACATATTTTCCTGGCGTTGCTGGAACAGGATAAGGGCCTGGCGGCCGAGATATTGAAAAGGATGAGCGTCAATCTCACCGCTATGAAAAAGCGTGTCAGCGACGTGCTGGATAAGTATCCCAAGATTGCCGAGCAGCCGAAAACGGCTATTGGCGGCATACAGATTTACCCCACACCCAGGGTGGCGCAGGTGTTGCAGGCAGCCGTGGGTGAAGCCGACCGTTTAAACGATGATTACGTGAGCGTGGAGCACCTGCTGATCGCCATTGCCAGCGAGGGCAGCGGGGATGCCGTCGGCATACTCAAGGAATTCTACATTGACCAGGAGAAGATATACCAGTCACTGCAAAGCATCCGCGGTGGCCACCGCGTCGACGACCCGCGGGCGGAGAACAAGTACAGGTCGCTGGAAAAATATGGCCGTGACCTCACCGAACTGGCGCGGCAGAACAAGATCGACCCCGTTATCGAACGTGATGATGAGATCAAGCGTGTTATGCAGGTGCTGATACGGCGCACCAAGAATAACCCGGTGCTGATCGGCGAAGCAGGCGTGGGCAAGACCGCGGTCGCCGAGGGGCTGGCGCTCAAAATCGTGGCCGGCGATATCCCTGTTTCCTTGAAAGGGCGCAAGGTCATTGCACTGGATATGGGGGCGCTGGTGGCCGGCAGCAAGTTCCGCGGCGAGTTTGAGGAAAGGCTGAAGGCGGTCATGGACGAAGTGCGCCAGGCCAGGGGCGACGTTATCTTATTTATCGATGAAATGCACACAGTGGTAGGCGCCGGGGCGGCCGAGGGCGCCATCGATGCCAGCAACATGCTCAAGCCGGCGTTGGCCAGGGGTGAGCTGCAGTGCGTGGGCGCCACCACGCTTGACGAGTACCGCAAGCATATCGAGACCGACAAGGCGCTGGAGCGCAGGTTGCAGCCCATCTTTGTCGGTGAGCCCAGTGTGGAAGGCACTATCCAGATGCTCAAGGGTCTGAGGCCCAGGTACGAGGCGCACCACAAGGTCAATATAACGGACGATGCCATTGAAGCGGCGGTCAAGCTGAGCAAGCGCTATATCACCGAACGCTTCCTGCCGGATAAGGCCATCGACCTGATTGACGAGGCGGCCAGCAAGCTGCGCATCGATAGAGAGAGCTCGCCGTCCGAGATCAAGCAGATGGAGCAGAAGATACAGCAGCTCACCGAGGAAGAGGCGGCGGCCTCACAGCGCTCCGAATATGAGAAAGCGGCTGAAATCAAGATCGAGCGGCTGCGCATAGAGGACGAGCATAAGAAAGCCAGGGATAAGTGGCTGCAGGAGAAGAAGATAGACAATGCAGTTGATGAAGAGGCCATAGCTGAATTGGTGGCCAAGCAGACCGGCATACCCGTTTCCAATATGAAGGAAAATGAAGCCGAGAAGCTCATCCACATGGAGGACAGGCTGCATGAACGCATAGTCGACCAGGAAGAGGCTATCAAGGTCATTTCCGAAGCTGTCCGGCGCGGCCGAGCCGGCCTCAAGGATCCCAGGAGGCCTATTGGCAGCTTCATTTTTCTGGGTCCGACGGGCGTGGGCAAGACCGAGTTGGCCAAGGCGCTGGCGCAGTTCCTTTTTGACGACGAGGATGCCATGATCCGTATTGACATGTCAGAATACATGCAGGAACATTCAGTTTCAAGGCTGATCGGCGCGCCCCCTGGATATGTAGGCTATGACGAGGCCGGGCAGCTAACGGAGGCTGTGCGGCGGCGTCCTTTCCGAGTTGTACTTTTTGATGAAATTGAAAAGGCGCACCCGGATGTATTCAACATCCTGCTGCAAATCCTGGAGGACGGCCGTTTGACGGATGGACATGGCCGTACCGTAAGCTTTAAGGAGACGGTCATTATTATGACCAGTAATCTGGGCATGCAGGAATTCAGGCGGCATGCCAGGCGTATAATCGGCTTCAATATTCCCAAGGGGAAGGAAGAGCATGATGAGTGGGAGAGCCTCAAGGTCACACTGGAAGGCGACCTCAAGAAGACTTTCAGGCCGGAATTCCTCAACCGTATTGACGAGATAATTATTTTCCACCCGCTCAACGAGCAGAACCTCAAGAAGATCATCGACCTGCTGGTCAAAGAGGTGGAGAAGCTGCTGGCTGACCGCAGCATCGAGCTTGAGTTGACCGAAGAAGCCAGAGAGTGGGTCTTCCGCAAGGAATACGACCCCGAGTATGGCGCGCGGCCGTTGCGCCGGGCCATCCAGCGCTACATTGAGAATCCGCTCTCCAGCCGGATAATCTCGGGCGAGGTCAAAGACGGCGACCGCGTGCAGGTTTCCGTTGATAAGGACGCGCTGGCCTTTAACGTGGTAGGCAGTCCCGCCGGCGAAGCGGGTGAGGGCGAGGCTTCCGGCGGGACCAAAAAGAAAAAGAAGGGCAAGACAGCCAGGTAAGTGGGAAACACCTCCGCCGTTTATGGGATGGCCGGCAGCCGCCGCACCACGCGTGAATACGTGCTGGGCGGGCTGTCGATAGGCCTGACTATAGCCCTGTGTGTGCTGGTCATCGTTTACTGGCAAGAATTCGTCAAGTTCTCGAAATACGGCTACTTTGGGGTATTCATCGTCAGCTTCCTGGCCGGTGTGACTGTGCTGGTGCCTGTCCCCAGCGTTTTCATCGTGTTCACGCTGGGTGCTGTGCTTAACCCGGTGCTGGTCGGACTGATAGCCGGGGCCGGGGAAGCTACGGGAAGCATGGGCGTTTACCTGACAGGGCTTTCCAGCGCGCGCGCCTTCCATGCGCTCGACCACACTGTCATGGCCAAATTCAGGGCCTGGATAAAGAGCCGCGGCGCCTTATCCGTATTTGCCATGTCGGCCATCTTCAACCCGCTCTTCTACCCCTTCACCGCCATAGCCGGCATGATGCATTTCGGCTGGTGGCGCTTCTTCATACTCTGCCTGGCCGGCAAATCGCTGAAAAATATCCTGGTGGCGGCGGCCGGCTATTACGGGTTCAAGATGATCATCGATTTAATCGGGGGTCAGATACCGCTGTGACTAAGATGCCTGCCCCGCGGAGCTGGTATGTGGCTTTGCTGCTGGCTATCTTTCTCGGCTGGTTCGGGGTTGACCGCTTCTACATCGGGCGCTACAAAGCCGGCTGGCTGAAGCTGCTCACCTTCGGCGGGCTGGGCATCTGGTGGGTGCTGGATATCGTCCTGATTTCCTCTGAGTACCGTAAGGACCGCTGGTACCGTCCGCTGGTGCACGAATGGTTTCCGAAGTAACGAAATATGAAGAATACAGCGGGGCAGGAAAAAACTGATTACGGCAACTGGGTCTCGAAACGGTTAATATATCTGCCGGGTTTGCTGGCGGTCGTATTCCTGGCGCTTACCATTCTTTCATACTATTTTCTCATAATTGCTGTGCCTTTCCTGCTCAGCGCCGCTTATTTCAGCTATGCCTATTACCAGTTTTCGCCTGTTGGCGGGGACATCCAGGCAAAGATACGCGAATTTGTATTGGACAGGCTTGAGTGGGATAGCAGAGGTACAGCGATGGACATAGGCTGCGGCAATGGCGCGCTGGTGGTCAGGTTGGCCAATAAATATCCGGATGCCGTGGTTACCGGCATTGATTACTGGCAAGGGAAGTGGGGCTATTCGCAGGCCTCCTGTGAAAAGAACGCCGGGATTGAGGGCGTCGCCGGGCGCGTGAAATTTCAGAAGGCCAGCGCCGCATCTTTGCCCTTTGCGGATGGGGCTTTCGACGCGGCCATCAGCAATTTCGTCTTCCATGAGGTGCAGGATGAGCGTAATAAGAGGGACGTGGTCAGGGAAGCCCTGCGTACGGTGAAAAAAGGCGGGTATTTTGTATTTCAGGACCTGTTCCCCGTGAAGCGGCTGTACGGAGATTTGGACAGCCTGCTGGAGGAAATCCGAAGCTGGGGCATCGGGGATGTGAGGTACGTGAATACCAGCAACGCCGGGTTCATCCCGGTGGTCTTGAAGTTGCCCTTTATGGTCGGTTCCATCGGCATAATTTATGGTAAGAAGTGAACGAACGCGATTTGCGTTTATCGACGCTTTTTGTTAAATTAATGGTTTGTTGCGGGGCTGTAGCTCAATTGGGAGAGCGTTTGACTGGCAGTCAAAAGGTAGTGGGTTCGAATCCCATCAGCTCCACCATCTATGTAATAATATCGCCTGAACTTAGCTGCGATTTATCTACCAGAGTCCAAAATAGCCCATTTTTCACTCGTGAATTTGGTGATGTTATTACCAGATGCCTTGTTATGTGTTCCGAGGAATCTTATTATCATTGGCCTTGAGTCCGCTTCCTTCCCAGTTATTCAATCGCTGCCAGGTCCTGCTGGGCTTTTTCAAGCCAGCCGTCGGCTCCGCATTCCCGGTAGATTTCAATGGCCTTGTTCAGCTTCTCCTTGGCCCCAGCTAGGTCTCCTTTGCGTTTCAGCAGATTGGCATATAAGGCATAATCCATACCTAACTGCCACATTGTGCCATTTGTTTTATCTGTTTCGATGGCTTTCCTGACCCAATCCTCCGCCTCGGGTATGTGCCGGTCGTCGATATTAAGCAATATCTCCGCGATATCTCTTGATATCAGGCCATCAGCAACCTTAAATTTATTCTCAGCCGTACTCATATATAACGATTCCAGATCAATGTCCTTCCCGTTGTCCAGCACTTTGGCCCGTGCTAAAGCTACTCTTACATAAATCGTAGAGTTGCGCGAAAATCGACCACGTTCCGCCAAAGAAATTCCCTTGTCATAATAGGGCTGACATTTCTGATAATCTCCCCTGGCAGAGTAGACCTCGCCCAGGGCAATATTTGCCCAACTACCCCATAGAAAATAGTTCATCCTATCGCAGAAATCAATCGCTTTCAACAGGTTTGTTTCTGCTTCGTCCAGGAAGCCCTTGTACAAAAAGGAGTAACCGTGACTGGTGTACGCCTGAGCCTTTGCAATTACATCGCCGCTCTCTTCAGCCAGCCGTACGGCATCCAAGCTGGTCTGGTAAGCCAGGTCAGCCTTGCCTGACATACCATAAACATAATAGGCTATGGAGCTTTTCATTTCCGCCATACCCCAGAGATTATTTGCTGCTGTACTGATTTCCAAACATTTGTCAAGACGAGTGAGGGCTTGGTCAAACTCGCAATTACACATCAGAGCGGCTGACATCCAATAATTTGACAAAAGTACGGTAACGATGTCATTCAGCTCCTCGCCGATCTTCAGTGCCTCCCTCAGGTACTTTAAGCACTTGGCTAAATCACCCTCAATACTGAAATTGTATGCCCCCAGCACTGTGTATATCTGGCCAACTCGTCTTTTGTTATCACCCTTCAAAGCCAGTTCGACCACCGGGTCGACAGCCTCCTTGGCCTCAACATAATAGTTTATTTGAGCGTAATACAGCCCGAGTGCTGTCCTGGTACCGATTATCTGCTTCTCCACCTCACCTGTCCGCGGCAGCCTCTCCAGGCAGGCCACCCTCTTTTCGGCGTAGGCAAGGGCATCAATTATAGAGCCTGTTTTCTCATACTTCTTTGCCGACCGCTGGCAGAACTCGGCACCCTTCTCAAAGTTCTCACCTGCAGCATAATGCTCGGCCAGTGCCTCGTAATATTCATCCAGGCTGTCCTTGTTTATGTCCTCGATGGTAGCGGCTATGTTCAGGTGGAGTTTCTTCTTTTTTGCAGCCAGTATGGAGTTGTAGACCACCTCTCGGGTCAGGGCGTGCCTGAAGATGTAAGTTGAAGCGGGGTATATCCCCCGCTCGTAAAGCAGTTCGGAGTCCTTCAACGCCGACAGGTGGGAGAGCAGCTCCTGTTCCGGTATTCCCGTCACCCTTTTAATCAGCTCGTGGCCGAACTCCCTCTCGATGGCTGAGCCGGTCTGCAGCACGCCCCGGGCGGCCTCCGGCAGGGAATCCACCCGGGCCATGATCACGTCCTGGATGGTGCCGGGTATCGCTACATCGTGGATGTCCCTGGTAAGGTGGTAGGCGCCG
>CAIYTC010000144.1 GCA_903929005.1 uncultured Dehalococcoidia bacterium
CCCGGCGATTTTGAATTAATGTCGTAAAATCTGGACAGAAAAAGACTACAAGGTTATAGAAGCAGAGGGCTGGGGAAAACGTAGTGAAGCGTAGCGGAACGAAGTTTTCCCCAGTCGGCAAGCAATGCCTATGGTTCGCCCTTCATAACCTTGGAGAAAGTAATGGAACAGAACAATGGAGTGACGAAAAAGCGGCGATTGACTGCAGAAGAGAAGTGGCGGATTTACCGGGAATGTGAGCAGCCCGGAGCAAAGGTTGGTGAAATACTGCGCAAAAACGGGTTGTATTCATCTGACTTGCACACAATCCGTAAGGCAGTACAGGAAGGGGCCTTGGATCGTTTGCGGCAGAGTAGGCCTGGCAGGAAGAAAGAGCAGACAGTACCGGTAGCCGAGCTTGAGCGATTACGAACTGAGATGGAGATCAAGGAAAAGGCTCTGGTAGAGATGTCGGTACTGTTCACGGCACTCAAAAAAAAAGTGAACTTGGAGTAACCGGGACGTTTCCGCAGGGGCGGCTGAGTCTTGAACTGCGGCAAGAACTGATTAAAACAGTTGCAACGGCCAAGGGAAACGGGGTTGGCAGGAGTCAGAGCTGTGAGCTGTTACAGATCAGCCTGAGGCGCATAGAGCGATGGGAGTCGAACATGAGAACAACGGGGGCTATGGCCTATGAAAAGCCGGGACCACGGCATGCAGCCCATGCTCTGATGCCCGTAGAGCGTGAAGCTGTGAAGGACTATGCAGGACTGGAAGAAACCGTTGACTATTCGCTGCAGGTATTATCAATCAAGGGCGCGGCAGCGGGGTTGTTTTGCCTGTCGGCCTCCAGTGTGCGCAGTATTTTAATGCAGGAGGGTCTGGGGCAGGATAGAAGGAATCTGGGCAGGCAGGGTGCCCGGCAAAAGCCCAACCGGCCAGAAGAGCTAACGGGGCCTAATCAGTGCTGGTGCTGGGACATCAGTTATCTCAAGACGGATATGCTGCGGGTGTTCTGGTATTTGTATGTGGTGCTTGATGAATGGTCCAGGAAGGTTGTTGCCTGGCGGGTCAGCAATACGCTTGCCATGGAACAGGCACTGGGGCTTGTAGACGATGCGATCATTGCAGAAGGCCTGTTGGACATACCAGAGGATAAGCGGCCCGTGGTAGTCAATGATAATGGAAAGCAGATGAAGGCAAAACCCGTACAGCAGATGTTTGTGGATTTAGGGATGCATCAGACATTCGCGCGGCCAAGCACCCCCGATGATAATCCCTTTGTTGAGGCGTTATTCAGCACGGCAAAAAGAAGCCCAAAATATCCGGGCTGGTTTCCCGCCAATGATGGCACAGTGGTGCAACAGTACTTCAAGGGGTATTTGGGCTGGTATAATACTAGGCATTATCATTCACGGATCGGCTATGTCACGCCGGTGCAAAAACACACGGGTCAGGCAGACCTGATTCTAAAACAGAGGAAAAAACAATTGACCGCCGTGCGCAACACGCGCATAGAGTACTGGCGGTCACAACCGTTAACCGAAGGCGGGCTGTAGTCTTTTACATCCACTTTTGGCGACATTATCTGAAAATCGCGGCG
>CAIYTC010000145.1 GCA_903929005.1 uncultured Dehalococcoidia bacterium
CACACCGGCGATATGGGCTATTACGACAGCGATGGCTACTTTTTCATGGTCGACCGCAAGAAGGAGCTCATCAACGTGGGCGGCGAGAAGGTCTTCCCGCGCGAGGTGGAGGAGGTCATGTACAAGCACCCCGCCGTGGCCGATGCCGTCCTGGTACCGCAAAAAGACGCCAAGCTGGGCGAGATACCCGTAGCCATCGTGGTGCCAAGAGCAGGCGCGGTGGTGTCCGAAAAGGACATCAAGGACTTTTTAAGCGAAAAAATGGCGCGTTTCAAGGTGCCGCGCAGGGTCTATATCCTCCAGCAGGTGCCGCGTAGCCCGGTGGGCAAGATACTCAAGAAGGAGCTGGTCAAGATGCTGGAGGCCGGAGAGTTTGGCAAGTGAAATGGCAGCGGATGATATTAGGATTGCCGCGTCGCCTGTGGGCTCCTCGCAATGACATTTTTGTGGAGCTCTGTCATCGCGATACCCATCCTAACCTCGTCATTGCGAGCCCGAAGGGCGTGGCAATCTGTCCGGTTGTGACATTTACAGGAATTAAATAAGAAAGGAGGCTGGAATGACGAAGGTAAACACGGTACTGGGTACTATCACCCCCGAGCAACTTGGAACCACGCTTATGCACGAGCATATGGTTCTGGCCTACCCCGGTTGGGATGTGGATGCCCTTTGCGAGAATTTGGAGTTCAGCGAACTGGCCAAAATCTGCGCGGATGCGCTGGGCGAGGTCAAACAATACGGCGTCAAGACGGTAGTTGACGCCTCCCCTAACGACATGTGGAGGAACATTGAACTGGACAGGGTCGTGGCTGAAAAAACGGGGCTGAATATAATCTGTGCCACAGGAATGTACTACGAGGCCGAGGGCATGCCGGCCTACTTCAAGTTCCGCAGCCAGTCGATGGACATAGTTACCGAGCTTTACGAATCCTTCATGCACGAACTGACCGTTGGCATCGGTAAAACCGGCGTAAAGGCCGGTGTAATCAAGGTGGCAACCAGTCACGGCTCTATCACACCCTACGAAGAAAAAGTAATTAAGGCGGCGGCCAGGGCGCAGAAGGAAACGGGCGTCCCCATCCTTACCCATACACAACAGGGTACCATGGGACCCGAGCAGGCAGCGCTGCTGATGGGCGAGGGTGTGGACCCTAAAAAGATAGTCGTCGGGCACATGTGCGGCAACGCCAGCCTGGAGTACCAGATGTCGGTCATCGATAAGGGGGTCTACGTCGGCTTCGACCGCTGGGGCCTCGAATTCTTCTTCCCCGACAACCTGCGCAGGGCCACAGTGCTGGGGCTGCTGGGGCTGGGTTTCGCCGACCGCATCATACTATCGCAGGACAGCAATGCCCGGTGGCTGGGGCGGGCTTCCGTAATACCCGATTTCATTCAGCCGCTTATAGCCAACTGGACCTACACCCACATCTTCAAGGACATCATCCCTCAGCTGAAGCAGGCCGGCGTGACCGAAACGCAGGTCAACCAGATGCTGGTGGAAAACCCAAAAAGGATATTCGGGGGATAAGCAGGGGTGTTATGGCACAAAAATGTCATTGCGGGCTCCCTTTTCCCCTCGTCATTGCGAGCCCGAAGGGCGCGGCAATCTAATCGCCTGTCGCAAGGCTGCGTACCGGGACAGATTGCTTCGTCGCCTGCGGGCTCCTCGCAATGACGTTTTTGAGCGGTTCCCCGTAATGCCAACTATTGTCGACAACTTTATATAAAATAAAATTTTTGTGGAGGTTGACTTATGGCTACTAACCCTTATTCCGCCAGGCCGTGGCTGAAAAGCTACGACGCACACGTCCCCGCGAACCTCAATTACCCCTGGATGTCTTTCATAGACATGGCCAGGAAATGCTTCTGCGAAGTGCCCGACCGCGCGGCCATGATCTATATCGACACGGTCATCAGCTTCAAGAAACTCGACAGCCTGTCCAACAAGTTTGCCAACTTCCTGCTGGCAAAGGGGGTGAAGCAGGGCGACGTGGTCGGCCTCAATATGCCCAATATGCCCGCCTTCCTCATCGCTTTCGTTGGCGCACAGAAGGTGGGATGCATTACATCCGGCGTAAGTCCGCTGCTCACCGAGCATGAATTGGAATACCAGCTTAACGACTCGGCGGCCAGCGTGCTGGTCACCTTCGATGTCAACCTGGCGCGCGTCAACGCGGTCATCGCCAAAACCAAAGTCAAGACGCTGGTAGTGGCCGGCGTTTTCGACTTCATGGGACCGGTGGACTGGAGCGCGCCTGCCGGCGAGATGAAAAAAGAGGGCGCAGTAGAAGTCTATAACTCTATCGATATTCTCAAAAAATACCCTGACAAAGAGGCCGATACCTGGGTGGACCCCGACTCCCTCTGCCTGATGCAGTATACGGGCGGCACCACCGGCCCTTCTAAGGGCGCCGTGCTGACCAACCGCAATATCAGTCACCAAATATCGCAGTGGGTAACCTGGACCGACGGCAAGGTCGGCGCAGAGGTTGGTGTCTCAGCCTTTCCGCTCTTCCACCTGGCCGGCCTGCTCTACGCTTACGTGGGGTTGACCATCGGCATGACCCAGGTGCTCATCCCCAACCCCCGCGACGTGGCTTTCATCATCAACCAGATAAAAAAGTACAGGCCTACCGTTGTAGCCAACGTGCCTACTATCTTCATGGAGATGATGAAGAACGAGGACTTCCAGAAGATGGATCTCTCCTTCGTGAAGTACTACGCCAGCGGCGCCGCGCCCTTCCCGGCCGAGCTCATCAAGCAGTTCTACGAAATCGTCGGGGACAACAAGCTGGTGGAGGTCTATGGAATGACCGAGACCAGCCCCCTCATTACAGGCCAGCCTTTCCTGGGCAAAAAGAAGATCGGCTCGGTCGGCCTTCCTATGCCCGATACCGATGTCATACTGGTCGACCCGGCCACCGGCGAGATAGCCAAATTGGGCGAGCCGGGAGAGCTCTGCGCCCGCGGACCGCAGATCATGCGGGGATACCATAACAAACCCGAGGAGACGGCCAACTCTATACGCGAGGGCTACATGCATACCGGCGATGTGGCCACCATGGACGAGGACGGCTTCTTCTTTATCGTTGACCGGCTCAAGGACATGGTCAGCGTCAGCGGCATGAAGGTCTTCACCCGCGAACTGGACGAGATCATTGCCCGGCACCCGGACATTGAAATGTGCGCCTCCGTCGGCGTGCCCGATCCCGAGCGGTCCTTCACCGAGATAGTGGCCACCGCCGTCGTGCTTAAGCCCGGCGTGGAGGCCAACGACGCCGCCCGGCAATCCATCATCAGCTTCATGAGGGAGCAGGTCGCGCCCTACAAGGTGCCCAAACAGATCATCTTCATGGAGGCCCTGCCGCTCAGCGCGGTGGGCAAGATACTCAAGCGCGAGCTGCGCGAGATGCTGAAACCAAAAGCCTGAACCTGCGCTGGCAGTGACGCGCCTATGGGCCTCTGGCGCTCCCTGCCACGCCCTTTAGGGCCACTCCTGTATCGTGCCCAGGTAGTCCTGCACGGTCTCCGCCCGCCTGATTTGCCGGACGCTGCCATCAATCCCGAGCAGCAATTCCGCGGACCTGAGCTTGGCGTTATACTGGAACCCCATGGCGTATCCGTGTGCGCCGGTGTTATGTATCACCAGTATATCGCCGGGCGCGATTTCAGGCAGCGGCCGGTTGATGGCGAATCTGTCATTGTTCTCGCAAAGTGAGCCCGTAATATCGTAGATGTGATCCTTGGGCAGGCCCTCCTTGCCCTGAACCGTGATATGGTGGTAGGCACCATAGAGCGCCGGTCTCATGAGGTTGGCCATGGAAGCATCCGTTCCCACAAAGTCCTTGTATTTTTTCGCAACGTGCCGGACCGTGGTGACTAAAAAACCGTGCGGGCCCGTAATTGCCCTGCCGCACTCGGTAACGATCCTTAGCGGAGCCAGGCCGCTGGCTTCAATATATTTCCTGTAGGCACTGTGCACCCCGGCCGAGACTTTTTCCAGGTCAACCGCTATTTGCTCCGGCCGGTAGGGAGTGCCAAAGCCCCCACCCAGATTGATGAATTCAAATCTGAGGCCCGTATTCCGGTTTATCACCGCGGCAAGCTTGAAAAGCATCTCCGCCGTTTCAACCAGGTAATGCTCATCAAGCATATTGGAAACTACCATGGTGTGCAGGCCAAACCTCTCTGCACCCAGTTCAAGCGCCTTTATATAAGCCCCTGTTATCTGGTCGGTGGTGACGCCGTACTTGGCCTGGCTGGGATCACCGATAAACGCGGTCCCCTCCCTGAGCGGGCCCGGGTTGTACCTGAAACAGACCAGTCCCGGCATACCGGCGTGCCTGTCTATGTAACCGATGTGCGTCAGGTCATCGATGTTGATGATAGCCCCGAGCTGCTTCGCCTTGACATACTCTTCCGCCGGCGTATCGTTCGAGGTGAACATGATATCCTCACCCCGGATTCCGAGTTTCTCGGATATGACCAGCTCCGGCAGTGAGCTGCAGTCCGTGCCAAAGCCCTCATCTTGAAGAATCCTGATAATATGCGGATTGGGGCAGGCCTTGACAGCGAAGTAGTTCTTATAAAGTGGCCTGGCCCATGAGAAAGCCTGGTTGAAGCTGCGCGCCGTCTCCCTGATACCCTGCTCATCATATATGTGGAACGGGGTCGGGTATTTTTTTAATATTTCCGGCAGCGCCTTGACCAGGTGGGCAGGCAGCAGTTTGGCTGCTTCACGCCTGATTACATCGCAGCGTACGGATTTACCCGAGCGGGCTATCTTCTCCAGCCTTTCTATCTCCGGGTGCCTGCCGGGATTCTCCCTGGTTTCCCTGCGCAACTCCCTGCCATAGAGCGCAAGTCCCCTCTTTGCCTCCTCGTGACTTATGAATCCATCATTGGACGTTATGGCGGTATATATCTGAACCGACGCTTCCTTGTCTTTCTTATTGGGTATCACCCCTCCCTGGTCTCCGTGCACGCGGATTTCCTCTACCGCCTGGGGGTTAACCCGCAAGGCGGCCAATCTTTCCACTAATCCTGGCCTGTCTGGCATCTCAATCACCTCAATTCCCTGGCTATCTATGTCAAGTAAGATTGTACTCCCTTTTAACAGGGATGCGCGAGCAGATGGTTATTCAAATGCTCATGGCCGTGGGCACAGCACAGATGCCGGTTGAATGGCCCTGCCAGTGCAGAGCAGTGCATGATGAGATAGGAGAGGTGTGGACTACTGAAGGTGAACAGAGAAAACCAAGAGTCAAGAGGATTGGTAGCTAAGTGGCGGTTTGAGTTAACAGGGTGCAATACAACAGCATGACATAAGGCTTAGAATGATATTATTGACGGGTGTCTGCATCAGCGGGCGCCCGGGCAGCGTCAGGCCTGGTGAAAGGATACCCCGCCACCTGCGGCTCTGCGCCGGAAAGAGAGGAAAGCACAACCCCGCAACATACGGCTACATGACCGAACCCGAAGGGTATGAATGTTACCATCTGTCCACATTGAGGGCATTCAATGCTCATTTTTCCACCTTCTTAATTCTATATGTAAATCTCGGCATTCGAATGATAAATCCTATGCCAACCATAGCCTGTAATCGACAATTAAAGCCCGGAGCCACCTGCCATATTTATAGCCCGCATCTATATATCTTCCTAATATCCTTGTATCCGCGGACACCCGAAAAAGGCAAAAAACTTCCCCATCATGGGAAAAAGGCAGACTGCTAAATTAAACAATTAGCAAAGGCGCTGTTAAGCAGTGGGCCTGCCGGGCTCTTCCGTGGCGCTCGTCGCGAAATCCACAGGTAGATTAGCACGGAGGCCTTCAAAGGTGTCAATGGTTTATTAGACATAATGGTAAAAAACCTTTAATTTTTGGTCATACGATGAAAACTGTATAATTAAACTTCAATGTGTATGCCGTTGTATAATTGCCGTGTTAATTACAGCAAAAGCGGCCACGGCAGATGTGGTACTGAGCCGATAAGTAGCCTATCTCGTGAATGTGAGCCACCAGATTTCATTAAGTAACATGGGGGGTAATCAGTATGAGTCTTAATGTTAAGGTCTTGAATTATTTTGGTGGTGGATGGCGGCCTTCAGGGGCTGCCGAATATCAGGATGTAATTAATCCGGCAACCGCGGAGGTAATGGGAACGGTTCCACTTACCCCGGCATATGAAGCGGACCAGGCAATTCAATCTGCAGTCCAGGCTTTACCGGCTTGGCGAAAAACACCGGCAACAGAACGGGTCCAGTACCTTTTCAAACTAAAGAACCTGCTTGAAGAGCATTTCGAAGAATTGGCGCGAACCATTACCATGGAATGCGGCAAAACCCTGGATGAATCCCGCGGGGAAGTGCGCAGGCTTATTGAAAACGTAGAAGTAGCCTGTGGGGCGCCCATTTTACTGCAGGGCTACAACTCTGAAGATATTGCGCAGGGTATTGATGAATGTATGATCCGGCAACCGGTGGGTGTGTGCGCGGCGATTGCCCCGTTCAATTTTCCCGGCATGGTGCCCTTTTGGTTTCTGCCATATGCCATCGCCTGTGGAAATACTTATGTTGTAAAACCGTCAGAAAAAGTGCCGTTTACAATGCAGGGGATTTTTCGCTTGATTGACTCAGTGGGGTTTCCTGCAGGCGTGATAAACCTGGTAAATGGGGCAAAGGAAGCTGTGGACACGATTCTGGATAGCACCGCCATCCGCGCAGTTAGCTTTGTTGGCTCAACACCGGTCGCCAAATACATATACAGCCGTGCCACAGCTAACGGGAAACGCGCTCAATGTCAGGGTGGGGCTAAAAACCCGATTATCATCTATCCTGATGCTGATATGGAAATGGCGACCAGGATTACGGCTGATAGCGCTTTCGGTTGTGCAGGGCAGCGCTGTCTGGCAGGCTCACTGGTTATTACAGTGGGCGAAGCCCGGGACGCTTTTGTAGAAAAAATAGGCCAGGCGGCTTCAAGCCGTATAGTTGGGTACGGACTGGAAGATAAAGTGCAGATGGGCCCGGTTATTACGCAACCAAGCAAAGACCGCATTGAGAGCTTAATCGGAAAGGGTCAAACTGAAGGGGCCAGAATTTTAGTTGATGGAAGAGGCGCCAGGATAGCAGGTTACGAACGTGGGAACTTCGTCCGCCCAACCATCCTCGATAACGTTCATCCTGATAGCGAGATTGCACGCACCGAGATCTTTGGGCCTGTGCTGGGGTTGATGCATGTTGATACTCTTGATGAGGCTATCCAATTGGTCAACAGTGGAAGGTATGGCAATATGGCCTGCCTGTTCACCGGGGATGGGGCAGTTGCCCGTAAATTCCGCTATGAAGCTGAAGCTGGAAATATAGGTATTAACATCGGGATCGCAGCGCCCATGGCGTTTTTCCCTTTTAGTGGTTGGAAGGAAAGTTTTTTCGGCGATTTGCATGGCCAGGGCATGGACGCTGTGGAGTTTTTCACTCAGAAAAAGGTCGTCGCAGAGCGGTGGCCTAAAGAATGGACGCGCAAATTCTAAAGGTTAGCAGAAACAGATATTTATCGGCATGAGAAGCAGATGACATTTGACGAAATCCTGGCCAGCCGGGCTCAGCGCGCAGCCACTATAGCAAGCGCCGGCGATTTCGAGTCAGCTATTTCGCAGGGGCTTTTAGGCCGCCGGCAGGATATTACCCTTTCCGAAGCAGTGGTACTTGGACTTATGCGGCAAAATGTCCGTACCTTCTTTGCTGTCTTTGGACATGGCAGCACCGATATTGCTGAAGTGCTGCGTGTCTATCAACAGGCCGGACTGATAAAGGTCTATAACCTGCGTAGTGAGGTTGAAGCATCGCATGCTGCCACCGCACTTCGCTGGGTAACCGGTGAAAAAGCGGCCGTGGTAACCTCGATTGGCCCGGGCGCTCTTCAGGCATTGTCCGCCTCCATTGTCCCTTCGTCAGATGGATTGGGAGTATGGTATTTGTTTGGTGATGAAACAACCGAGGATGAGGGGCTGAATATGCAGCAGATACCGCGGCATGAGCAAAATTTATTTTTAAAATTGTGTTCATCAATGGGGCAGGCATACACATTACATACTCCGTTGGCTGTGTCCACCGCTCTGCGGCGCGGACAGGCTGCTGTAGACCATCCCTATCGGGCAGGTCCATTTTTCTTGTTATTGCCTATCAATACACAGCCTGTGCTCATCAAGCAATTCGCCTTCGACGAACTGCCCGGTGATGTAAGCCTCACCGTTGGCGCCGCGCAGGGAGACTATGCTATTGCCGCAAACTGGTTGATGGATGCTAAGAAGGTGATAGTACGCGTAGGTGGTGGGGCCAGGGGCGCCGTCAGTGAAATTCAAGAATTGCTTGAACTTTCAGATGGGGTGGCCGTAGTTTCGCCGCTGGCCAGCGGCGTTATCCCTTCCGGCAACCCGCGAAATATGACTGTTGGCGGATCTAAAGGTTCACTGTGCGGGAATTATGCCATGGAGGGTGCTGACCTGCTCATTGCCATCGGGACGCGCTGTATATGTCAGTCAGATTGTTCCCGCACAGCCTATTTGAATGTGGAGAAAGTGTTGAATATTAATGCTGAGATCGACAGCGCTTTACATTACGCTAACACCCTGCCTTTGATCGGGGATATACGGCTTACGCTCCTGAGACTGTTGCAGGAACTTAGATCCCGCCCCCTTAAATCTATGGGTAATCCCTCAGACTGGTTTAATGCCTGCCATGATCAGCGGCAACAGTGGGAACGATTTAAGAGCGAACGCTATAATAAACCATTACTTTATGACGAGGTCTGGCAAAAGGAAGTGCTCACCCAACCGGCGGCCATCAAGGTTGCAGCAGATTGGGCAAAAGAAAAAGGCGTTATCAAATTTTTCGATGCGGGGGATGTGCAGGCCAATGGGTTCCAGGTTGTGGAGGACGACATGCCGGGGTTAACCTTTACGGATACGGGCGCCAGCTATATGGGATTTGCGGTGTCAGCCCTGCTGGCCACTATTGGACGAAAGTTTTATGGCCTCGCCTTTAGCGGAGACGGCTCTTTTACAATGAATCCGCAGGTGCTTATTGACGGCGTTCAACATAAAGCGAGGGGATGCATACTGTTGCTTGATAACAGGCGCATGGGGGCTATTACAGGATTACAACAAGCGCAGTATAACCACGAATTTGCCACCCATGATTCTGTAGAAGTAGACTATATAGCCTGGGCTAAATCGGTTAAAGGCGTATTGGCCCTGGATGGGGGCACTTCTAAGGGCGAGCTTTTAAGTGCCCTTAACCGGTCGTATGCTTATGACGGGCTCTCCCTCATACATGTGCCTGTTTATTTTGGCGGCAATGAGCTGGGTGGTATGGGTGTATTCGGGCGCTGGAATGTTGGCAACTGGTGTGAAAGCACACAGGCGCTACGGCATGAAATAGGACTTTAAAGCGGAGTTAAATTAAATTGACTTCCTATGATGACAGTACGGTAACTGAGTTGAGGCAGATGGCCAACCGTCTGAGGATAAGTAGCCTCAAAATGATCTATCAGCGCCAGGCCGGCCATCCGGGTGGTTCGCTCTCCGCTGCCGATATTATGGCTGTCCTGTATTTTCAGGTACTGCGTATCGATCCGAAACAACCTGGTTGGGAGGAGCGCGACCGCTTCATCCTGAGTAAGGGGCATGCCTCGTCTTTGCTTTACTCAGCCCTGGCCGGGCGCGGCTTTTTTCCGCTGCCGGACCTTGACCATTGGGGCGAACTGGACTGTCACCTGCAGGGTCATCCAGACCGGCTTAAGACACCCGGTGTAGATATGACCAGCGGCATACTTGGCCACGGCATCGCGGTAGGTAGCGGCCTGGCATTAGCAGCCCGTGTCCTGCGTAAAAGCTACCGGGTTTATGTCCTGCTCGGCGATGGTGAATGTCAGGGAGGCATTGTTTGGGAAGGTGTCAATACCTGCGCCAAGTATAAGCTAAGTAATCTGACCGCTATCGTTGACTACAATGATGTTCAACTCGATGGCCCCGTGCACGAGATTATGCCGATGGAACCCTTCGATGATAAATGGCGTTCCTTTCGCTGGAACGTAATAAAGATAGATGGCCACGATATTGTACAGATTCTTAATGCGTTCGAGCAGGCCCGCCAGGTTACTGATAAGCCAACCGTCGTCATTGCACGTACAATAAAGGGCAAAGGGGTCTCCTTTATGGAGAATAAGGCGCACTGGCATGGAATTGCGCCGGATAAAGAGCAATACGAGGCGGCTTTGCTTGAACTGCAGAAGGATGATAAATAATATGCCGGACTTAGCAATGCGGGAAGCTTACGGCCGTGCCCTGGCTGAATATGGGGCTATTAACCCCAGGGTGGTCGCCCTTGATGCAGATACCTCCTCTTCCACGCTTTCCAACTTCTTTGAAAAGCGTTTCCCTGACCGGTTTTTCAATTTTGGAATCGCTGAACCCTGTATGATAGATGCCGCAGCGGGTTTTGCCCTGGGCGGGCTGATTCCTTTTGCCAATGCCTTTGCGGCGCTGGTGGCATTGCGGGCGCTGGAACAGGTACGCACCTGCATTTGCTACGCCAGGTTAAATGTCAAGATTGCTGCAAGCTACGCCGGGGTTTCTGATTTTAAAGATGGCCCAACGCATCATGCTATCACAGACATCGCCGTCATGCGGTCGCTGCCCGGGATGACCGTTGTTGTGCCGGCTGACGGAAATGAGGCGGCCAGCTTCGTGCCGCTTATTGCGGAATATGATGGACCTGTGTACTTCCGTCTCAACCGGGCGGCGACACAGCCCGTTTCACGGCCCGGGGAGATGCCGGTTATCGGTAAAGGCATAATGCGCCGTACCGGCAAGGACGTGACTATCATGGCCTGTGGGGCTATGGCAGGCCGCAGCCTGCAGGCGGCTGAACTGCTTGCGCAGAAAGGTATCGATGCACGTGTACTTGAGATACACACCATCAAGCCACTGGATAAGGAGCTGATAATACTGGCAGCTCTGGAAACGGGAGCTGTAGTGACTGCCGAGGAGCATACAATTATAGGAGGCCTTGGATCTGCGATTGTCGAAGTACTGGGGGAGGAATTGCCTGTGCCACTGCTACGTGTGGGAATTAACGATACTTTCGCCCGTACCGGTCCTGATCCGGACTCGGTCATGGATGCCTGTGGCCTGGGCATTTCTGATATAGTCAAAGCCGCTTTATCAGTCATAAAAAGGAAACTTTACTAAAGGAGCCTAATGCGCATAGCGGTTATCAATGAGACCAGCGCGGCAGACAGGAATGCCGATATCCTCGGCGCGCTTGACGGGTTAGGGCACGATGTAATAAATGCAGGCATGATGAAGAACGGTGATTCTCCGGAACTTTCCTATATCCACACAGGCCTTATGTCCGCCATTTTGCTGAATGCCAGGACCGTGGATTTCGTTGTAGGCGGATGCGGCACCGGTCAGGGCTTTCTCATCTCGGCTATGCAATACCCTGGTGTCACATGCGGCCACATATTGAATCCGCTGGACGCCTGGCTGTTTGCGCAGATTAACGCAGGCAACTGCATTTCACTGGCGCTTAACCAGGGTTACGGTTGGGCCGGACAAATCAATATAAGGTTCATCCTTGAAAAGCTGTTCAGTGTGGAAAGCGGTTCCGGCTACCCAACCCACAGACGGGAACCACAAAAGGCGTCCCGCCTGCTGCTGGCGGATCTTAACAGGATAACTCACCGCACTCTGATTGAGATAATTGCCGGCCTCCCGGACGGTATTCTATTACCGGCCATCAAATACCCGGGCTTCTTGACGCTGCTCGACTCGTGGCCGGGTACCGATCAGGATATTTTGTCTGCACTGCATAAAAGGGCGAGGTAATGAAACGGTTTAGTTGGAGGGGCCGGCCGGGCAAATATTTATGCATAGCCTATCAGCTTGTCTTGACTGGAAGGGCAATTGCTGAGCTTTAGGTTACCGGCAGTGATCCATGGGGAATGGCAACAGAGAAATAGCGAAAAATAGAGGTTAGGAAAAATGAAAACAATAGGCGTTGGCATAGTTGGATGTGGCCGAATTTCAGACCTGCATGAACTGGGGTACAGG